>DASZFN010000542.1:0-11102 GCA_035939715.1 Gemmataceae bacterium
AGAGGGCAGAGGGCGGAAGTTCCGGCATCTAACCTCTGATCTCTGACTTCTGACCTCTGACTTCTGACCTCCGCAGGCTCAGCTTACGTCGAGACTCAGCGTGCGCTGCTCAAACATTTCCGGCGGCACGCCGGCGCCGAGGGCTGCGAGTCGTCCCAGGCAATTGGGCCGGATGCCGGTGGCCAGGAAATGACCTTGCGCCTTGCGCTTCTGGTCCACGCCGGTTTGTTTGAAAACAAACACGTCATGCATCATGAAGTTGTCGCCTTCCATGCCGGCGACTTCGGAAATTTTGATCACCTTGCGGGGGCCGCCCAGGAGCCGGCTCACCTGCACGACGATGTGAATGGCCGAGGCAATCTGCCGGCGAATCACCCAGATCGGCAGATCGAAGCCGGACATCCCCACCATGATTTCCAGGCGGCTCAGGGCCTCGCGCGTGTCGTTGGCGTGCACGGTGGTGAGGCTGCCGTCGTGGCCGGTGTTCATGGCCTGGAGCATGTCGAGGGCCTCGGCGCCGCGGCATTCCCCGATGACAATGCGGTCCGGCCGCATCCGCAGCGCGTTGCGGACCAGGTCGCGCGTCGTGATCTCGCCCACTCCTTCGGCGTTGTTCGGTCGTGTCTCCAGCCGGCCGACGTGCGGCTGCTGCAGGCGCAGCTCCGCGGCGTCCTCAATGGTGATAACCCGCTCTTCAGGCGGAATAAAGGCGGACAGGGCATTGAGCAGGGTAGTCTTGCCGCTGCCGGTGCCGCCGGAAATCAAGATGTTCATGCGGGCACGCACGCAGGCGGCCAGAAAATCCATCATCTCCAGGGCAATGGACTTCTTGGCCACCAGGTCCGCGGCCAGGATGGGATGCACGCCGAAACGGCGGATCGACACCAGAGCCCCGTCCAGGGCCAGCGGTGGAATGATGGCATTGACGCGGCTGCCGTCGGGCAAGCGGCTGTCCACCATCGGACTGGTCTCGTCCACGCGCCGGCCGGCCTGGCCGACAATGCGCTGGATGATGTGCAGCAGGTGTCGCGAATCTGTGAAGGACACGGGCGCCCGCTCCAGCTGCCCACCGCGTTCCACATACACGGTGTTGTGACCGTTGATGAGGATATCCGAGATGGTCGGGTCCTTCATCAACGGCTCGAGTGGCCCCAGGCCGAAGGTTTCGTCGAGCACCTCATTGATCAGCCGCTCGCGCTCGGTGCGGCTCAGCAGGCTGGAGCTGCGCTGGCAGAGTTCTTCGGCGACGCGGCGCACTTCCTGGCGCAGCTCGTCCTTGTCCATCGTGCCGATCGCGGACAGGTCCATGGCCACGACCAGTTGATGGTGCAGCTGTGTCTTCAGACGGCGCAGCTCCTCCTGATTCGCTGAATCAAAGGAGAAGTTGCCGCCTGCTGGATCGTTCAACAAGCTGGTCGTGCCACTATGCGACATTCTTATGCATCCTCATCTTTTTAGCTGGAAGCCAGGGCCACGGCATGGGCCGTTCCATTGGCCGAGCCGGCGCCCTCGTCCATGCCGCGGCTGGAAGCAATCTTGGCAAGCTCCGCGATGCTGCGCGACACCTTTGCGGTCGGGTTCTTGAGCACCACCGGAATTCCGGCATTGTTGGAGCGGTTAAAGGTCTTGGGATCGTCAGGAATAAAATGCGTCAGTTTCTCACCCAGGGCCTGTTCGGCTTCCGCCAGCGGCAACTCGTAGGGCAAGCCGCGGCGGTTGATCACCAGGCGAATGCGATGTCGCGGTAAGTCCAGGTCCTTGAGATGTTCGAGAATACGGCGGGCATTGCGGAGGGACGTAAAGTCGAGGCGGAATACCAGGAACACGAGGGACGCCTGGCGAAGGGTTACCATCTGCTCCTCGTGGAAGCAATCCTCCAGGTCTACTACGACGTGGGGGAAGAATTTGCGGGCCATGGCCAGGGCCTGGTTGACGCCCTGCACCGTGACCGCGCGGGCGTTGCCGAAAGCTTGCGGCGAGCCGAGCAGATGCACGCCGCTGGCATGCCGGACCAGCATTTTCTCAAACATGGCCCGGTCCAGACGCGTGATATTCTGACAGAGATCGGCGAGATTGAACTGGGGTTTCAAGTCGAGCAGCGCGGCCAGGTCGCCGATGCCCGGTTTCAAGTCCAGGAGCGCGCATTTCTGGTGCTCGCGGGCGAGCAGGACGGCGAGATTGGCGGCCAGGCTGCTGGCGCCGCTGCCGCCGCTGGCAGCCAGTAATGCCAGCAAGCGCCCGGGCGGCGCGTTGGCCTCCTGTTTAATCTGCAGCCGCGCCAGCACCGACTCGAGTCCGGCTTCCAGGTCGGCCTCATCCAGGTACTGGTCGGCACCGGCATGCAGGGCGCGCAGAATCAATTTGGAGTCGGCGGTCTGGCCGGCGGCCAGGAGATAACCGGTCATCTCGCCGCGCAATTTGCGCAGCATCTCGAGACCGCGTTCCGGATCGGGAGACAGCGCCACGACAACCATCTCAGGCCGAACCTGGTAAAGCGCGTTCTCGGCGCCTTCAAAAGTGCTGGTGGCAGGGCCCTGGGTGTCGACCTGCGCCCGGAGGATGCCACGCAGCTTGCTGCTGACCGCCTCCATTATGTCGTGGCTTACTATCAGGGCGCGCATGCAGTTCTCCACCCTCCGCCGGAGCAATGGCTGGAAACGGTAATTTTTGACCTTTCCTCAAGGGTTAGCTTGCAAATACAGCCCTGTCAAACCTGGCAGAGGTCGTTTCGCTGCGGCAAGAAATGGGGCGTGCGGTGTAAGAACTGGTTTCCGCTCGGCTTGTAATCCGCGTCGGTGCTTGGCCTGTTTGACGCCGTGAACAGCCCGTGCCTGGATTTGCTGTACCAGGTCAGGATCGTCAGGCCAGGACTGCGGATTGCGTTTTAACGTTTTCTCTTTCCCTTGGGATCGAGATCCTCGTTCATTTCGGTCTCTGTCACCGAGGACGCCACACCGTCGCGCGGCACCGCCATTTGGCAAATCCACAGGGCGGCATTAAGGACCACCTTGCGGAAATTGTCGTCCTTCCAGTTCTTGTGGAAGTGGCCTCCTGTGAAGCCGACGCCTCGGCCGCCGTCCGGCCGCTCCACGGCCCACATCATGGTCTCCGACCGGCCCTTCGCTTGCTGGATATGCGGGTACGGGCCGCGCGGGTAGACATAGGGTCCGTCGCGCACGGCATCGCCTGGCTTTGCCGAGAGAATGGGGATAATGCCTTGCCGATCCGGCCGGAAGCGCATGTTGAAATACCACTCATCGCGAATGCTGAAGGGTTTGACGCCGCGGGTGATTTCGTGCTCGGGAAGCTCGTTGTATTCGGGGGACCACATCGGGTTGCACGACCAAAGATGCTCGTAGTAGCCGCCGAGCCACTCCTGAAATTCCCGGCCGGCCTTGTCCTTCGGCACCTCGACGGCGAAATGGGCGCACATCAAGCCGATGCCGCGGCGCATGAAATCGCCGATAATCGACAGATGGTTCTGCTGGATGAAAGGATGGCCGGCGCCGCCGTCCGCGTACAGAAAAATGCCGCTCGCCCCTGCGAACGCCTTCTCGCTATCCGGCCAACCATTCCGATAATGTTCCACCTGCAATCCCGGCACAGTGGCCAGGCATTTGGCAAGCAGGAGCACGCCGGCATTGAACTCATGTTCCAGCGGCCCGTGGCTCGGCTTCCCGGCCAGCATTACCAGTTTCTTGTTTGGAGCGCCGGCCTGGGCCATTGACAGGCGGATGCCGCTGACCGCCGTGGCGGCGACGCCGAGAAACGAGCGACGCGAAAGCGCAGGATGATGCATGATGGAGCCTCCCTGGAATGGTTTATGATGCGCGCTGGCGGGAGGACAGGGGAGTCTGCTAGACTATGCTTGGCAGGACGTTCTCAGCAACGTGAAGGGCATTCCCCTAATTGGTCTTACTCTACTAGAGGCGACCATGCGACGCGAAGCGGTGATGGAGTATGTGTCGGCACAACCTTTTCGAGCGTTTCGGATTCGCCTCAACAGCGGCCGCACTTATGAAATTCGTCATCCCGAAATGATTCGGGTGGCACGCGATTACGCGCTCGTCTTTGAAGGCGCCACGCCGGAAGGCGAGATTGAAGGGTATAAGACCATTTCCCTTTTTCTTATCGAAGAAATTGAGCACGTGGAAACGCAGCCGGCAGCCTGAACCTGTGAGCGAAAACCTGTGACAATCGCTCCCGCTTGCGGTATGCTTGGCAGCTATCGGTATTCTTCGTGGCCCCAATTCGAAGGGAGATGCACCATGGCGAAAGCAGTCAGACCGATCCCAGAGGGACAACACTCCATTACGCCGTACATCGTAGTTCGCGGGGCGAGCCAGGCGATTGACTTTTACAAGAAAGCCTTTGGCGCCGTGGACAAGGGACGCATGCCGGGTCCGGACGGCAAGAGCATCGTCCATGCCGAGCTCAAGATCGGCGATTCGTTCTTCTACCTGAGCGATGAGTTCCCGGGCGGCAGCTGCAAGTCGCCGCAGTCGCTGGGCGGCTGCACCTGCACCATCCATCTCTTTGTGGAGGACGCCGACGCCGTCTTCAACCGCGCCGTGGCAGCGGGCTGCAAGGTGAGCATGCCGCTCATGGATGCCTTCTGGGGCGACCGCTACGGCAAGCTGACCGATCCGTACGGCCACGAATGGTCGGTGGGCACGCACAAGGAAGATGTGCCCATGGAGGAGATGGCCAAGCGCGGTGCGGCCGCCATGGCCCAGTTCAGCAAAAAGAGTTAACCGACTTCTGGAGGATGCGGACATGAAAAGAATTATTTTCGGCGTGGCGGCCGGCTTGACGCTGGGACTCGTAATCCTGGTCCCCGGCGTGCGCGCGGACGAGCCGGGCAAGCCGGCCAAGGCCGACCCGGCCAAGGAGCTGGCTGCCATCCGCAGCGAATGGGCCAAGGCACAACAGGACTTTCGCAACGCGCTTGGAGCGGCCAAGACCAATGAAGAACGTCAGGAGCTACAGCGCAAGAAGCGGCCGAAGCCTGCCGAGTTCGCCGACCGCTGCCTGAAACTCGCCGAGGCCAATCCGGATAATCCGGTGGCCGTGGAAGCCCTCGCCTGGGTCGTCGGCAGCGGCACCCCAGCGGCCCAGAAAGCGCTGCCCCTTCTCAAGGAAAAAATAGCAGCCATCACGGATCTCGAGCAGTTGCACAAGGCTCTCGGCGGGCTTCCCGGATCTGCCTTCGGCGATTTGGCGCCAACGGTCGCGGCCAAGGTCAAGAAAACCCTGGACCATCCCAAAGCCGTGCCGCTGCTGGTCTGGGTCGCCTCCGCGACCCTGTATGGCGGCAGCCCGGAGTTGGCCAAGCTGTACAACGACACGGTCGATTTGCTCATGGAGCGCTTCGTCGAGCGCCGCGAGTTGACGGTACTGCCCAACTGGCTGGCCCAGGATGATAATCCGGAGTGGGCCGAAAAACATCTGCGCCGGCTCTCCGAGAAAAACCCGGCGGCGGATGTGCAAACCATGGCCCGCTTTAGCCTGGGCACGCTTCTCAAGAACAAGGATGAAGCCTCCCAGCAGGAAGCGGAAAAACTGCTGCAGAGCGTCGCCGCTGAGCCGGGTCGCCTGGCGGAACAGGCCAAGCGGGAACTGGAAGACATCCATGGACCGCGCGCCCTGGGCAAGCCGGCGCCCGAAATCAATGGCGACGACCTGGACGGCAAGGCCTTCAAGCTTTCCGATTACAAGGGCAAGGTGGTCCTGCTCGATTTCTGGGGCTTCTGGTGAGGCCCGTGCCGGGCCATGATCCCCCACGAGCGGTCGCTCGTGAATCGCCTGAGCGGCAAACCCTTTGTGCTTATCGGCGTCAATAGCGATAAGGAACCCGAGCAACTAAAGAAAGACTTGAAAGACAACCAGGTCACCTGGCGATCCTTCCAGAACCAGCGGAAGGACGGTACTCCAATCGCCGATGAATGGAGTGTCCAGGGCTGGCCGACGCTCTATCTCATTGGCCATGACGGCAAGATCAAGAAGAAGTGGCTCGGCAGCCCCCGGCCCGAAGTGTTGGACCGGGAGGTTGAGAAACTCGTGCAAGCGGCTAACGGAAAGTAGGTCACGACACGAACCCGAAGCGCCAGCAAGGCAAACTTGCTGGCGCTTCGGGCGTTCTCCAGAGACCGCATTTGCAGCGCCCGGCGGACAGCAGCGGCCTCGCTGCCTTCGTCGCCGCCAAGGCACTACCGATCAGCAAGTGATCGCCGATATCCTCGGCTCGCAAGAATGCTTCGGTTGTATCGGGGATTATGGTTTGCAAATTGGCCCATTGTACAAGCAGGAAACCGAAGCGGCAGCGGATGCTTTTCGCGCCCGCGACCAACAAGACCTTATGGGAGAGCCATCCAATGACTAGCCGATGTATCTTCCTCCCGGCATTTCTCATTTCGTTGCTGATCGGAGAGCCGGCCGCTGCCCACTTCCTCTTCATCAGGATCATGCCGCCGGCCGAGGGGGGAAGGGCTGCCGAGATCTATTTCAGCGAACTAGCCGAGGCGGGCGATTCCCGCTTCATTTCCAAAATTGCCCATACGCAGCTGTGGCTTCTATCCACCACAGAAGGCAAATTTGAGCCACTCAAGACGCACGCGGCGTCCGACCGCTTGCGGGCTTGGTTACCGTACGCGGGCAGTGCAGTGGTCGTCGGCAAGTGCCAGTACGGCGTTCTGGCCCGGCCCAAGCAAACTCCCTTTCTGCTCCGCCATTTTCCCAAAGCGATCGCCGGAAACGCCCACGAACTAAGCAAGGCGCCTGCCTATGGCAAACTGCCTCTGGAAATCGTGGCCACGATGGACCCAGAGCACATTCGCTTTGTCGTGTTGCGTGACGGCAAGCCTGTGCCGGGAGCGAAGTTTGTGACCGTCGATACGGAATTGCATAACGAAAAGCTAACCGCGGATACCGAGGGGCAGGCGACGTGGAAGCCGCCGGCGCCGGGGAACTACGCGGTCTACACGCACTCGCAGAGTAGGGAAAGCGGCGCCGTCGGCGGCAAAAAGTACGAAGAGATCCGCGACTTCGCCACGCTCGCCTTCACCTGGCCGCTCGAGCGCAAGAATGCCGACGAGGCCGCGGTTACCTTGTTCGAGGAGGCCTTAGCGGCGCGGGCGTCGTGGAAAGATTTCCCCGGGTTCAGGGCGTCGATCACGGGCAACCTCGACGGCCGACCCTTCGAGGGGACTGTCACGATCGATGCGCAGGGAAAGGTGGAGGTTTCCGACACGGACGCGAGCCAGGAAGAATCGGTTGTGCCCTGGGTGCAGGCGCAGCTTGAATCGATTGTGCTGCACCGCCTGGCGCCGCCAACGGCCACAGCCGAACCCCCGAGGCCGGTGCTGCGCTTTGGCGAGTCGAAAGACGTTCATCCGTTAGGCCGCTTGTTGATCCTTGACGGAGGGAAGTTCGCTTCCAGTTACCGGGTCAAGGACCGGCAGATCTTGGTTGTTAATCGGCACATCGGCGACGAGAACATGACCATCACGGTGCTCGACAACGATCGGAATAATGAAGAACTGTTCCTGCCGCGCAGTTACCTGGTGCATTACTGGGACGCAACGACGGGCGCATTAACGCGCACGGAGACCGTGCAACAACGCTGGCAGCGCGTGGGCTCGTGGGACTTACCGGCACGACAGACCGTGACGACGGCGACTGCGGCGGGGGTTTCGGCGCGAAGTTTCACGCTGTCCAAGCACGCTCTTCTGAAGAGCAAGTAGTGCTAAACTTCGTGCCTTCCCGCTCCAGCACAGCGACCCTGCTGCCCGGTTTGCCTCCGCCCAAAGTAAGTACGGCACATGCGTTCGCCGCCGTTCTGGACGTTGAAGCACGATGCTCTCGGCGCGCCGCCGGCTTCTTGTTGCCCCCTTCGCTTTTGGCTCATACTATCTGAAATGTGCTGCATCTGCGTTTTTGCCAGGCAATCGCCTGCAGCTACCGGTCCTAGGGTAACTCACTTTTATTCGCCATTACCATGCGCTCAAAACTCTTGGCTACGGCGATCTGGCCGAAAGGTTCGTAGGAGCCCCCAGTTACTCGCGCCCTGATATGCCCAAGAATGCTACTGCGCCGGCGCTGGTCTGGGAGTGGCATCGCCAGGGAGATCGCCAATGGACCAGCGCACCATGTCCAGCCACATCTTCTGGATGTCAGGCCGTTCCCAGACGTCTTGACGATGCCCCAGGCCATTGTAGAGGACACGCCCTTTGCCGTAGTTGCGGGCCCAGATGACGGCGAAGTCCTTGTCCTTGCGATGGACGCCTTTCCTGGACAGATCGACCTTGCTGGCATCGAGACGCAGCAGCACGCGAACATTGGCGCGCGCGAAATCCTTGATTTGGTAGATTTCGTCCTGGAGAGTGAAGTTCCGAGGCAAGTGCCCCATGCCAGGGAATCCTGAATCCTCCACGACCAGCGGCGCCTGGAATTCTCCCCAGGGGTGGCCATCGAAATAGCCGCCCAGCATCTCGCCGTATTGCGGCCAGGAGAGGAAGGTGATAGCGGCGCTGTGGATGCCAATGAAGCCTTTGCCGTCAGCGCGGACGAATGACAACAGGTCTGCCTTCTGAGAGTCATCCATGTCCAGGTCGCCGTCGGTGAAGAACGCCACGGCATCGAAGGCATCGAGATTCTTGGCTCCCCACTTCAACGGCTTCTTGGTGATGGCGGTGCAGTCGGTCCGGAAAAAAGTGTCCCATTGATGTGAGCGCCGCCCGAGATTGTAAAGCGTGGCCATGGCGGTGGAGATCGAGTCGTGCTGGTATCCTTTGCTCTGCCCGATCACGAGTAGTCTCCGCTTCTTCTCCTGAGCACTGGTCGCGTTCGCCATTCCCAGGCTGACGGCCATTACCAAGAGGTACCGAAGCAGTCTCATCATAACCTCCCGAAATCCATAGGCGATTCGGTTAGGGGTCAGCAGCGGGCCACCGGCTGTGGAGACCTGGCGCTTGCCGGGACGGACTCCGACTCGATCAAGTCACGCATGAACTCGGCCGCGAGTTGGACATTCTGATTGGCGTAGCCGATGTCTACCGTCTGGCCATCGACGACGGGCAAGGGGTGACACAGTTCGTAACTAAGGTAGCCCTGGTAACCGATGTCGCGCATGGCCCGGACAAAATCCCGGTAGTACTGATTCGTATCGCCGCGCATCACTCCGTCGAAAACATCAAAACCGCGGATCGTTCCGTCCTGGCGGCGCTCGAATTCGCCGCCGAAGTGCGACAGAACTTGCAGCGGGCCGACCTCCCGTGCCGCCTGCTGAATGGCGGACGGGCTCCGGTCGGGCAAGAGGGGAGCGTCGAGGCAGATCTTCAGGGAGGGAGAGTCCACTTCGCGGACCATGCGCAGCACATCGTGGTGATCGTGGATGACTGGGCGGTGATTCTGCAGGGCCAGCGTGACGCCGGCATCGCTGGCGTAGCGGGCGCACTCGACCAGCGCCTCGCGGCACCAGCCCCAGATTTCCTCGGGAGAGAGGCCCTCGTGGACGACCGGCCAAAGGCGCTTGGCAATGTCGTAGGTGGCGAGATGCGGGTGTCGCGTGACTCCCCACCAGGCCAGGAAGACACGCAGCGTTGGCGCCCCGAGATCGGCCGTCATGCGGACGAGGTCGCGCACGAAGCAGATCTGGGCCTCACGAACCTCGGGCACGGGGTTGCTGAAGTCGTTGTTGGCCGCCACCGCAAAGATGTCGATCCCGAGTCCGTCGGCAAGGGAACGCAGCTCGCGGCAGCGTGGCGTCGGCCAATCGAGCGGATTGCCGTGCGGCCGCTTGCCGTCGATCTCAATCCCATCATAGCCATATTGCTTGGCCCGGCTGATCAGGTCGGGGAGCGGCAGCGCTTCACCGCGGTACCAGAGCCCCAGGTAGGTGATGCTGTAGAGTCCCAGTTTCATTTCGATTCCCTCGTTCAGGTTGCAGGGGCAGGAAGCGTTCCAGGAAGCAGAGCCGGCTGCTCAAGCCTGTCACTTGATCCGTCCGGCTGACCACAGGACGGCGTGATGGACCAATTTCCGGTACGCCGGATGGCTGAACACGGTGGGACCATGTCCCAGCTGGATGGCGACCACCCGGGATGTGGCGCAGGGGCCGATCCATGCCAGGACCCGGTCGCTGTTGGGGTTGTCCGTGGTCAGTAGCGGCCGGATTCGGGGAGAGATCCACATATGCTTGTAGGTCTCGTCCTCTACCTGGAAGGGCCCGATCGAAGCGGTAATCGCGTGCACACCTTCCGGGGTGGCGAAAATCTGCTGGTTTCCCTTGTAGGTCGATGAGGGATTGTTGCCCTCCCTTTGCAGTCGATAGCTGCCGCCGACCACGTCCTGGTACCACCAGGGCCAATGCTGGTAATTGAGCAGGGCGTGATGCAAGACGACGATGCCCTTGCCGCTCTCCACGAAATCGCGGAGGTTCTTCTTGCCGGTTTCGTTAAGCTCACGGGAGAAATCATACATGATCAGCACGTCGTACTTGCCGCGCAGATCGCTCTGGAACGCCATGGTGCTGGACGACACCGGCATCCGGGCCAGGTCCTTGTGGCCGTCGAAGAGCGTGTAAAACGAAGTTTCGTGGTCGTGTCCGCCGGTGATCAGCAATGCGCGCACGCCGTCGACATCGGCTTGGCGTGGGCCGCGTTCTGGCAGCTCTCTAATATAGATATTCTTGAACTGGACCAGACTGGGCGGACCAGTCCAGGCACCCTGCTTGTTCTTCCCGCCATGGTGCTGCAAAGCGAGGCGTCCGCGGGCGGGGAGATCAGGAATGGTAGCCCCGGGAATGACGGTCTTTCCATTCAGCGCAACTTTCACGGTTTTTCCCCGGACGGTGATCTCGAAATGGTTCCATTCGCCGACCGGCCTATCTGCCTGGGTGCGCGGGGTCGCGGCGGCCCGAAGTTCGGGTGCTCTCGCTGGGTCGGTGCGGATGCTGTACAGTTCGCCCGAGCCGATGGGCCAGCACCAGATATTGACCTGGAACTTGCCATCACCGCGTAGAAAGATACCCGAATCTGCATCCGGCAGCGTCATCCGCATCTCTTTACCATGAATGTCCCGTGCGTGGGTTCCATCCGGTAAGA
>DASZFN010000543.1:0-9587 GCA_035939715.1 Gemmataceae bacterium
GCGATTCCTGACTTGCTGATCGTTGAGGACCTGCAGCATCTGGGCGCGCGGCGGGCTAACCAGGCGGCCGTGCTTGAATTGTTCGTACAAACGGTTGACGAGCGGCTCGCCCGGCAGCAACAGATCGTGTTCACCGCCAGCACCGGCCCTGCACGAATCGCTCATTTTCCGGCTCGGTTAGTTAGCCGCCTGGCGGGCGGCCTGGTGGTTGGACTCGAGCCGCTTGGCGCTGCCAGCCGGTTGGCTTTGCTTCACGAGAAAGCGCAGCAACGCCAGCTTGCGGTAGGTCGTGACGTGCTGGCCTGGCTCGCGGCGAACTTGCCGGGCGGCACGCGGCAGCTTCTGGGCGCGTTGCTTCAACTAGAAGAGTTTAGCCGCCTGCAGGCACGGCCGCTCGATGTGGCCGCCGTGGCCGAGCATTTTCGCCCCCTGGTGGAGGCAACAGAGCTGACCGTGGAGCGGATCGCCGAGCGCGTCGGCAGCTGCTTCCAGGTGCCGCCGCGCGATTTACAATCGCGACGCCGTTCGCGCGGCATTGTCATGCCCCGGCAAGTCGGCATGTATCTCGCCCGCCAGCTGACCCCCTTGTCGCTCAGTCGGATCGGCGCCTATTTCGGAGGCCGGGATCATAGCACGGTGCTGCATGCCTGCGCCAAGGTTGAGCGCGCCTTGACCACCGATCAGCACCTTTCCGGAGTCGTCAGGCAGCTGCAGGCCGAGCTGCGGTGATGATGCCTCCGTGGAAAACTTGATGACAGCCTGTCGACGGGCCGCTCCGCCAGGTTGACGAAATCAAGACGCGCCATGGACTGAGCAGCTTGCTCGTCCTTTGGCAACAAGGAGAAACTGCCGACCATTAGTCCCAACAACAGGTTTTTCACAGCCGTATCATGTTGCGGAACCTAGTTAGCGAAGGGAAAAGAGAGCCGAACCAGGCTGGTTATGAACAGTTGCAGGCCCTCTCTTAACTACTGCTGCTTTGAGTAGAGCGCTAGAAAATTAGTCTAACGAGCCGGATAGAGGAGGATCGCTTTGTGTAGTTCAGGAGCCAGACAAAGAAACTTGCAACCATGAGGACCATTCCATGAAGGTGCGTAGTCACCGGGAAGGATTATTGTCGGCCTTCCAGCTTGCCGGCGTGGCCGTGCCGTCACGCGATCTCAAGCCGGTGTTGAAGAATATCAAGGTCATTGCCGACGGCGATCGCTGCACGCTCCTGGCCACCGACCTGGAGCTGGGCATTCGTCTGGAAGTGCGCGGCCTCCATGTCGAAGAGCCGGGCGAGGCCCTGCTGCCGTCCAGTCGTATGCTGGCGATTCTTCGTGAGTCCACGGACGACGAAATCGCCATTGAGGCGGATGCTCAGACCTGCATGGTGCGCGGCCAGTCCAACGAGTTCGAGATGGGCGGCGAGGATCCGGCGGAGTTCCCCGACGTGCCGGCCTTCAGTTCCGACAGCTTTCATGAGTTGCCCGCCGGCATGCTGCGCGAGATGATTCGCCGCACCGCTTTCGCCGCCGCAACAGAAAACCCGCGTTATGCACTGACCGGCATCCTCTGGGAGCTCGAAGGTCCCAAGGTCCGCCTGGTGGCGACCGATGGCCGGCGCCTGGCCATGATGGAGGGAGCCGCCGTCTCCCAGGGCGGCCATGACACCAAGGGGCAGACCCATGTCGTGCCTACCAAGGCCATGCAGCTGCTCGAGCGCAACCTGGCTGATCCCGAAGAGCAGGTGCGCGTTTGCTTGCGCCCCAATGACGCCCTGTTCAAAACCGAACGGGCGATGATTTACAGCCGCCTGGTGGAAGGACGCTATCCGCCCTATCGCGAAGTCTTCCCCAAGAAACAGACGGTCAAGGTGCCGCTCGTCACCGGGCCCTTTCACGCCGCCGTCCGCCAGGCCGCCATCATGACTGACGAGGAAACCAAGAAGGTGGTGTTCACCTTTGAGAAAAAGAAGCTGATCATGCAGGCCCACGGCCCTACCACCGGTCGTTCCAAGGTGGAGATGGCGGTCGATTACGACGGCAAGCAGATCAAAATCGGCTTCGATCCGAAGTTCATCACGGAAATGCTCCGCGTCCTGAACGCTGACGATCAGTTGAGCCTCGAACTCATTGACGGCAACAGCGTGGCGCTGTTCCGGTGTGGAGAGAATTACTCGTATATTGTGATGCCATTGTCATGAGGAAGCAGTCAGTAGCCAGTTGCCAGTAGTCAGTAGCTGCGAGTTACTGGCTACTGGCTACCGGCTACTGACTCTGAACAATGGAAAAAGGCCCCGAACTGTTAAGCGAGATTCTGAGTCGGCTGTTTACGGCCCGCGGCTGGGGCCGGCGGCAGGAACGCCTGCGTTTCGAGCAGGCCTGGGCCGATGCGGTTGGCGCCCAGAGTGCCAGCCAGACGCGCGTCGGCGGTTTGCGGCGTGGCGTCCTGGAAGTAACGGTCGGCAATGCCGTGTTGTTGCAGGAACTCGCCCACTATCAGAAACGCCGGCTGCTCGAGCAGCTTCGCAAACGGCTCGCCGGCACAACGATCACCGATATCCGCTTTCGGGCGGGCGTCGTGCAGGAGGAGATGAGGGGTTCGTAGCCAATAGTCAGTAGCCAGTAGTCAGTAGCCATCGGCTACTGACTACTGGCTACTGACTACTGACCGGACCAAAGGATTTTTTAAGGAAACCGCAGTTATGAATGAAGAAGTCATCAATGCCGTTCCGGACGAGATCGCGGCGCCGGTCGAGGTTGGCAGCAACGGCGCCGCCGAGTATAGCGAAAAGAACGTGCAGATCTTCAAGGATGCTGCCCATATCCGCCAGAGGCCCGGCATGTATATCGGCAATGTTGCCAGCAGCGGACTGCACCATCTCGTCTACGAGCTGGTCTATAACAGCGTCGATGAAGCGCTGGCGGGCTACTGCAAGACCATCCACGTCAAGATCGAGGTCGACGGCAGCCTGACCGTGCGCGACGATGGCCGCGGCATTCCCGTCGAGGAACATCCTGAAGCCAAACGCCCGACCCTGGAGGTCGTGTTGACCACCGTCGGCGCCGGGGCAAAGTTCGATCACGACGCGTACAAGGTCTCGGCCGGCTTGCATGGCATCGGCGCCAAGGCCGTGACCGCCCTCAGCGAGTGGGTCGAGGCCGAAGTCCATCGCAACGGCCGCGCCTACCAGCAGGAATACGAACGCGGCAAGCCCAGCACCGAGGTCAAGGAGCTCGGCCTGGCCAAGGACACCGGCACGCGCATCTGCTTCAAGCCCGATCCGCTGATCTTCCATGAAACCAAGTTCGACTACGACACCCTGGAATCCCGGCTGCGCGAGCTGGCCTTCCTGAACAAGGGACTCGCCATCAAGCTGACCGACGGACGCAGCAACAAGGAGGAGGTCTTCAAATACGACGGCGGCATCGCCGAGTTCGTCGAGTACCTCAACCGCACCAACGAAACGCTGCTCAAGCCCATCTACATCGAAAAAACCCTCGACAACGTCCGCGTCGAAGTGGCTCTGCAGTACACGACCGAGGAGGACGAGCGCGTCCGCTGCTACGCCAACAACGCCTTCAACTCGGTCGGCGGCACGCACCTGAGCGGTTTCCGCGCTGCCCTGACGCGCGCCCTGAACACTTACGGCGACAAGGAGAAGCTGTTCAAGAACGATCTCAAGCTGATCGGCGAGGACTTCCGCGAAGGCCTGACGGCGGTGGTCAGCGTGCAGGTGCCCGAGCCGCAGCTCGAGGCCCAGACCAAGATCCGCCTCAACAACCCGGAAGTGGAAGGCATCGTTGCCAGCGTCGTGCACGAGTCCCTGAGCAAGTACCTGGAGGAGAATCCCAAGGACGCCGGCAAGATCATGAAGAAGGTGATCCTGGCCGCCGAGGCCCGCGAGGCCGCTGCCAAGGCCAAGAAGGCGCTCAAGGATCGCAAGAGCATCTTGAGCTCGGGCGGACTGCCCGGCAAATTAATGGATTGCACTACGCGCGACCGGGATGAGTCCGAGCTGTTCCTCGTCGAGGGTCAATCCGCCGGCGGCTCCGCGGAAAGCGGCCGCAACCGCTATTTCCAGGCCATTCTCCCCTTGCGCGGCAAGGTCCTCAACGTCGAGAAGGCCCGCCCGGAGAAGGTGCTCGGCAACGATGAAATCATCAGCCTGATCTCCGCGGTCGGCATCGACATCGGCAACAGCGAGGACATCGCCAGGGTCCGCTACGGCAAGATCGTCATCCTCACCGACGCCGACGTGGACGGCCAGCACATCCGCACCCTGCTCTTGACCTTCTTCTATCGCCAGATGCTGCGCCTGATCGAGCACGGCTACATCTACGTGGCGCGGCCGCCCCTCTACAAGGTCACCCAGAAGAAGCACGTTCGCTATGTGAAGACCGCCGAGGACATGAATACCGAGCTGATGACGCGCGGCCTGCAAGGCACGCGCCTGGAGCTGTTGCCCGTCAAGGAAGGGGCTGCCGTCGTCACCATGGACGGTGAACGGCTGGAGAAGCTCATGCGCGTGCTCACGGAGCTGGAGGATTCCCTGCAGATTCTCGAACGGCGTGGCCACAACCTGGCCGCCTTCCTGGCCCGCGCCGGCGCCGCCGGGCTGCCGCTCTATCGCGTGCTGGCCGGCGGCCGCGAGCACTGGTTCGCCACCTCCGCGGAGGTGGACGCCTTCCGTCAACAGGAGCAGCAGCGCCTGGGCGGCGAGCTGGTCGTCACGGACGAAGCCGCCACAACCAAGACCAACGGCCACACGAACGGCCACACCGAGACCTTCTCCGTGCAGGAATGGCACGAGGTCCGCGGCATCAACCGCGGCCTGGAGCGCCTGCGTGAGTTCGGCCTCGACGGCGCCTGCCTGACCGAGTCGCCGCGCATCGCCGGCCGCGAGCCGCTGCCGCGCTTCGCCCTCGTCAACGGCGACCAGCGTCAAATCCTACCGCAGCTCCGCGACCTCGTCTCGCAAATCCGCCGCCTCGGCGAACGCGGCATGAGCATCACGCGTTTCAAGGGCCTCGGCGAAATGGACGGCGAAGAACTCTGGGAAACCACCCTCGACCCCGCCAAGCGCATGCTCATGAAGGTCCACCTGGAAGACGCCCTGAAGGCGGACGAGATGTTTCGCGTGTTAATGGGCGAGAAGGTAGAGCCGCGGCGCGACTTCATCCAGAAGCATGCGCTGGAGGTGAAGGATATTGATTATCATGGGGCATAAGGGCACTGGAGTTCATGCGGGAAATCATGTATGGCTACGATCCTGCTTCCACCCGACTTCAAAGAATTCTTGAAGTTGCTCCACTCGCAGGGCGGGAAGGTTACTAAAAGGCGAGGCTCCAGTTGCCAGCCTGCTCGTAATAAGAGAAGACGCAGCGACTCAGAACGTCGCGGCCAATCAAGCCCTGCGGGGCGCCCGGCCAATCATCAAAATCATCCGAAACGATGGCGCGGATTCTCAGCTTGATCACTTCTTGCATGCCTGAAACAAGGGTGACGCTCACGTCGAACTCATCCGTGGTGTGCGGTTCGCC
The DNA here is from genome assembly GCA_035939715.1 of Gemmataceae bacterium. GTDB lineage: Bacteria > Planctomycetota > Planctomycetia > Gemmatales > Gemmataceae > DASZFN01. The sequence continues at coordinate 5,529 of DASZFN010000543.1, forward strand.
CGGCCTTGTCGATGGCGTGCGGACTTTGACTGGCCCAAGAGGCTTGAGATCAAGCGACGTAAAGACCTTCGGCATGAATGCGGTGGCAAATGACCCGGTGTCAATGATGGCGTGAACCGGAATTTTTTCCGGAACTTTGAAACCCTTTCGTTCAAGAAGTCCCTGCCGAGCACTGCTCACTCCCACAAGAACTTCAATCAACGCTCCGTCTGGAGTAATGTTTCCGGTGACTAGCGCCATCGAGTAACCCTGCGGGAGAAGTACCTAGGTACCTCATGCTCAGCGATCTCTTTGACCAGAAACTGGCCCAGGCCGTAGCGTTCATACCCGGCATCAATGGCCGCTTCTGCGCTTGGCCAAACGCTAACATCATCGCCGCGGATCAGGGCAAACTCTCCTTCGTTTGCAAGAAGCTCTGGAAGCCGCTTTTGAAATGTTTCAAGTTCTGCTTCAAGGGCCATGTTCCACCGTCCTTGTTTCTCGGGTCCTTGTCAGCCAGTCCGGCCGGGCTACTTATGGACGGCCAAGATACCACGCGGAAAACGGAAAGCAAGCACCTACTGAGCGATTCTAGCAACAAACAGACCCTTGCGCAGCTGGACAGGAATGGCGCTCGAAAGCGGGGTCTCCCGTCTGCTTTCGCAACTGCTCTTGAGTCTCAGTTCCCAACGCGCTCGAAGTATAGGGCACCAATGCGAACTAGAACAGAACTCATCGAGTAATTGCAACCGCTCGCTGATGCTTCGAGACACCGGTTGGGATGGTTCCAGAGAATTAGTTCCCCTTGTTCCGGTTTGTCTGGCGCTTCAAGGTGAGTACCGACCTGGCTGCGCCTTCCTCGCCATGGACCTTCGACAGCAAGTCGGCGTTGGCGAAACTGGAAATCTGACTGAGCCGGAGTTCGTCCTCGCCCATGAACTTATAATTGTAAGGCGCGGAAACCTGTTGAAAGCCGCTCCGGAAATCGATGAGCATCGTCCCGTTGCCTGGTTCCGAAGTGAACGTGAGGGTGAACTTCGCGGTCTCGGCAGGGAGCTTTCGGTCTGGAAAAGCGAGGTGGTCGCCTTCAAACACTACTCTGCCAATTCGATCCAGTTCACCTTTCTCGGCTTCCTTGCCATCGTGCGTTACGTGAATGGGGACCCAGGTGCCCTGCAGTTTTCCCCAATCCGTACGCTTGGGAGGACGAGGGGCAGTTGGGGGCATCATTCCTTTTGAAGGGCCATCGTCAAGAACGACCGACACTTCCAGCCAGCTCAGCGGTTTGCCGTCCCGATCCCGTTCCCAGGCGAAGCGTTCCAACCGTCCGATCCTGAACTTGTGACCCACATGCATGGTTTTGCCTAACGTTACCACGCCGTTCTCATCGCTATGTTCAAATTCAGTTTTGCGAAGCGTGAGATCGACGAGCACGACGTCTTCAGTGAGCGGCGTTACGCTCAATTCCGACGTAAGACCTTCCTGCTCCTTTTCGAAGAGGCGATTCAGATACTTGATTCGGCCGAGAACGGGCGGGGATTCCTTGGTATGGAGGCGCGTGGTAATGCGTTCTCCCTCAATCACCGCCTGTTTCATTTGGGGCATGATTTCCCGGACGCGTTGTTTTTCAGAGTCAACGCCGAGGATCTGGATTTGCACCACATACTCCTTGTGCGCTTTGTCGCCGCCGCGCTCGAGCCCGTTTTTGCCCTGGCTGGAAGCGGTCGCCCGGTACGGGTCCGATTGCTCTTTTGGTGCATCGGACTGGGGTTGATATGTCGATTGCTCCTGGCCCGCCTGGGTCGAGTGCAGATACCCCGACACACCCACGCCGCAGAAAAGGCCCGCGATCAGGCAGACGGTAAGCGCGTTCTTGAGTTTGTGCAACAACATGGCCTTCATAACTCCTTCCATGAGTGTTGTGATCTTGGGCGGAATGACAGCCAGGGAAACCGGGCCGGCCGCTAACATGCCGGCGAGCTGCAGCGTACCGGCAACCAGACCGGCAGGCACGGACGCGGACGCCGACTGCTCCGCGAGCAGGGCCGCCAGTGCCCCGCCGGACACAGAAACTCCGCGTCGCGCCAACCGCCGCGCCAGCATGCTCCGCGCCCGCGACAGGCGTCCCGACAGCGTGCCCTCTCGCCAGCCGAGTTGCTGGGCTGCCGCCTTGCGGGTCTTGCCTTCCAGATCGCAGAGCACAACCGGTAGCCGGTATTTATCCGGCAGGCCATTCAGCTCCTGGTCCAGCAGAGGCTGCAGGTCTTGCCAGAGGTCCTGCGGCGCCGCGCAGCGTTCGGGCACAACCATCACCTGCCTCTCTTTGGCTTGTCGCCGGGCATTCAGGGCCCGCGCCTTGCGCGCGATGTTGTAGGCGACGCCGTGCAGCCAGTTGGCGACCATTTCCCGCGGCACAATGGAAGCGGCCTTGCGCACCAGAACCAGAAAGGTAGCTTGAAAGGCATCCTCGGCGTCATGCGCGCTCAGCAGCCGCCGGCACACGCCCAGCACCATCGGGCCATGACCGCGCAGCAGCAGCTCAAAGGCGCCCTCATCGCGCCGGGCGATGAAGTCGTCCAGCAGTTGTCCATCCGTCCGCGCCCCGCCCTCCTGCAGCAGCACTGTCTGCCGCAAATGTTTGACAACCTGGCTCAACTGGCGGCTTGCCAATGTGCTCCCTCCCTGGCAGGCGTCGTGCGGTCTCTAGTTACTATTTCCGCGTGGCTGCTGTTTCATACGCTCTTTTTCGGCGTAGCGGTCTTTTTTCTGAGAAATACGGACTCGCGCTTCCCCAAGCGGCATACCGGGCTGACTCAGCTCACCAGAAAAGTCTGGCACGGCACATCCGCAATGCCGGACTGGCCGTTTGGCCGGGGTTCCGGCTGGGCGAAGTCGTTCAGATCGACGGCACGCACACGGAATTCATAGGCGCCGGGCGCCAGATTCTCCAGGCGCACGGTCCACGGCGTCCAGCTATAGGGTAAGGGCCACTGAGCGGGCTTTTGCTTGCCGGAATCGACAAAATGAACGGTCTCAGGAAATCTGTGGTCAGGTATACTGTCGGCCCAGTTCGGCGGCGGTCCGCCCAGGAGCGCAGCAGGTTGCCAGGGAGCGGTGCTCCAGGCGGGGTCGTCCGGATCGAGCTTGCCATGCGTGCCCTGATCCGGGCGCAGCCAGTATTCCACGCGTCTGAGTCCCGAGGCGCCGGCGATGGCGACCCCTTGAAAAGTGATCGTGTCGCCCTTGCTGTATTTCTGCGGCGCGTGCACGTCGAGCCGGGCGAGCGTCTTCATCGGTGACGCGGGATCGGGCGCCAGCGGACTGTTGGGAAACTCGGTGGCGTATGAATCGTTCGCCCGGAAGTCGTTCGTGAGCACGATCTGGTTGAGCCACTTGATCGACTTGAAGCCGAAGCTTTCCGGCACCAGCATGCGCACCGGCCCGCCGCGCTCGATGGGCAAAGGCCGGCCGTTGAGCCGGAACGCCAGGAACACCGGCAAATGGCCCGGCGGCGTTTCCAGCACTTCACTGAGCGACAAGGAACTGGCGAAACGCTCCTTGGGTTTTTCGTAATAGCCGGTGTAGAAGAGCCGGCGCACCTTGGTCAGCCGGCCCACGCGGGCCAGTACGTCGCGCAGGCTCACGCCCTCCCAGAAACCGTTGCTGCACAGGCCGCTCGGCGGCTGGTCGAGCAGGCATTGCATGGTCTTGAGGCAGCGCACCGGCCGGGCGCGGAACAGCTCCTGCAGATCTTTCATGGTGACGGCGGAGCCGTCTGCCTTGCGGCAAGTCTGCTTGAGCACCGGCTGCCAGGGCTGCTCGTCCGGCACGATTTCCAATTGCCAGGTTTCCGGCGTCAGTCCCACTTTGGCGCGGGCCTCGGGCGCGAGGAGGTACGGCTTGCTGCGCGTGACCTCGTAGAACGCTTCGGCCGAGGTCAAGAAGTTCCGCATGTAGCCCGGCTTCGCTCTGCCCATGTCATCTCTCCTGCGCCGTGGAACCGGGCACGGCTTGCCACGGTTGTTTGCGTCCGCCTAGATGTTTGGCCAGGAACTCCTCCATGCGCCCGAAGAAGTCCAG
>DASZFN010000544.1:0-5631 GCA_035939715.1 Gemmataceae bacterium
CCCCGCCCAGAGCGATTGTGAACTCCGCCCGGCCCCACGCGCTCTAGCCATTGTCCGTCATCAATATAGACACAGTTGGGTTCGCCTGCCGATTTGGTCCACGGGATGGGACGATGTTGCTTATGCCACTCGGCGTAGGTGCAAGAGCCCTCCGCGGTGGAGGCGGTGCAAGATGCCGGCAGTCTTGGCCATCACGGCCGCCGTCGCGCGAAATGGCAGCCGATCGCGCCGCAGCACGTCGGCCAGCGTCCGCCCGGCCACATACTCCAGGACGACGTAGGGGCGGCCGTCGCAGACGTCCACGTCATAGACGCGCGCTACCCCCGGGTCATCTAGCCTGGCCAGCACGCGGCCCTCGTCGATCAGTTTCTGCTGCAGCGCCTGCGGCAAGCGCCGGCGAGCCCACTTGATGACCACATCGCGCCCGAGGGTCGGATGAACGGCCCGAAACACCTCGGCCTGGCCGCCGCTGCCCAGCCGCTCCACGACCCGGTATTTGCCGATGGATTCAGGAACCCGCGCCTCGCCGGCCGGTTCCTGCGCCGCTGACGGCTCCGCATGCCTCGTCCCGGGCGGCGATTCTGCCTCCGCGCCACCTGCTAGCATCTGTTCCAAGGTCGCCCGGCACCCCATGCATTCTTCCACGTGCGCCTCGATTTGTAGGTATTCTTCACCCTCCAGTTCTTCATCCAAAAGGTCTTGCAGTCGGACGGCATCGGGGCATTTCATGATGGCTCCTTTTCGCCTTGCTCGTTGAGGCGAGCGCCTTCCGCACGTAGCTTCTTCTTCACCCGGTTGACCGCCATGCACACTGCGGCGTAGGACTTGCCCAGCTCGGTCGCGACCTCGGCGATCGGCCGACCCTCCAAGGCCGTCAGGCGGAAAGCACGCATCGTGACCGGCTCGACCTCCTGTTCCACTCGAGCCAGGATAGCATCCAGGTCGCGCCGGAGGTTGCTGTCCAGGTCCTGCGCCAGGACGTCGATGGTTTCAGGCTGGGCGACGGCTTGCAGCATCTTGGCGATGTCACTGTCGCCGGTACCCCGGTCGCCGGGTCGCCGGCGCTGACCGCGCAACACATCCTTGACCGCGTTTTCGACCACGGTTTTGAGCCAGCCCCGAAATCCGCCGCGGTTCGGGTCGTAAGTATGGATCTTGGTGAACACGCGACCCAGCACATTTTGCGTTACATCCTCCACGTCGGCGGTTTGCCTAAGCCAGCGGCGGCACCAGCGGTCGATGAGCGGTTGATACCGATCACAGAACCCGCGCCAAGCCAGCTCGTCCCGGTCCGGGGCGCACAGAAGGCGCAACAGGGTCAGGCTGGTCGAGAAATCGACCGGGTTGCCCATAAGGGATACTCCGGGAAATGGCAAAACTAACGCGACGGCCGAATTCCGCTGCATTATCCGCCCGGAGATTTGAGTGGTCAATCAAAATGATGGCCCTTGAGAATGCGGCGGTTGGCGTTAGTCGCCGGCGTATCGCTTCTGATGAGACAAACGGGTGTTAGCCGCCAGCCGCTGTAACCGAGGCCGATTCCTCTTGTCGCGAGAGAAGACCTCAACTCGAGCGCGTGCCCGAGCCGGGGCTGGTCCGTCCATTCATTTACCAAAAGGAGTCTCACCATGAAGCGGAATGATTTGGCGCGGGTGGCTTGCCAGGCTGCATTTCTGGCAATTGGTCTTTCGATTTCGCTGGGCACCCAATCGGTAACGGCGGATGACTCACCGAAGCCGGATAACTCCAAGCCGGGCGATACCACGACTTCGATAGCCGTTGTCCACCAACCCAATTTGACCTACCGCATCGTCAACGGCAAGCCGTTGATGCTGGACCTGGTTCGTCCGCAGTCGGGCGCGGGACCGTTCCCGACGGTCATCTTGCTGCACGGATCTGGACCTGCCAATAAAGGAAAAGAAGGAATGGCGTCGCTTGCCGAGGAATTTGCCCGAAAGGGTTATGTCGCCGTCGCGGTAAGTTACCGCTGCAAACCGGAAGACGTTTTTCCTGCGGCCATCGAGGATGTTCGTCATGCGCTTGACTGGGTCCGCGCTCATGCGAACCAGAACAAGATCGACAAGGATCGCATCGGCGTGGTGGGGTTTTCCGGCGGCGGCGCCTTGGCGTGCTTGCTGGGAATGAAGGGCGGCTCTGTGGTGGACAAGAAGAAAGCTCCGGAGAATTCCGGCCGCGTTCAAGCGGTCGTCAGTTTTTATGGACCAACGGATTTTGCCCGGTTGCATGAAGGTTGCCAGGCCAAGATCAAAGCCAAGGGGTGTGATTATTTAGAACAGTTGCAGAGTTTGCTCATCATCCAGGCTCTGGAGAAGTGGTTGGGTGGGCCGCCGTCAAAAGTCCCGGAACACTACGACCAGGTGAACCCGATGAGCAAAGATTGCCAAGAGTGTCCTCCCGTGTTCCTAATTCATGGCTCAGAAGACAGCGTCGTTCCCGTTGAACAATCGCGGCTGTTCGCCAAGAAGCTTCAAGAATCCGGCCGCCCTGTCAGCCTGTGGGTCGTGGAAGGCGCGGGCCACGACTTTGAGGAGAAAAACAAGTCCGTTGGTCGGATGGCTTTCGCGGCCATGTTGGCATTCCTGGACGAGCATCTCCAAAGCGCTAGTAATGGCACGCCCTTGGTCAAAAAAGCCTCAGGAGACAGATAGGAGCACAAAATGGTCCCAGAAATCTACACGCTGGCTGCTCGGCAAGATTCCCTGAGAGAATCTAATTGGCCGATCGACCCACATCGCCTTCCCCCTCGGTTTGTGGCACCCATGTTGGCCAAGCCGTAGATGGTTTTTGGCGTAGGTCAATCAGCGTGACAACGCAACGCCGATTCGTGCCATGAAAGCAAACGGGGAAAAGTACGTGCATGCAACTGTTGGTTTGCCCAGACACCGAGTTCAGTCACGTTATAGACGACAACACGATCGCCTGTAACCGTTTGAGTAACGTGCCGAAAAACGAGAATTAACTAGGATCAACAGGAGAAGCTTTGCCCATGTCCTTCACAGACCTGACCGGCCATTGGATCGGAGGCTATCTCTATTGGGATGAAGAGCACCCGATGACGGCGGATTTTGTCCAGACCGGGGAGCGCCTGTCCGGGTCCATGCAGGACGACCACACGGATCGGGAATACTCGGTTTTTCAAGCCGCTTTAGAAAGGGGTCTCCCGCCGGGCGCGCATGAGGAAATCGAGTCGAAGCTCCGCCAGATGTTCCCGGAAGCCCGGCCTGGCTCGATCCGATATGTCTGGCATCTGCCCGCTCATTCCGTTGTGGAGGGTAAACGAGCAGGTAGGAGGATTTACCTTCTCAAGACCTATCCAGGGGTATCCTTCGCTGGATACAAGGTTGGGGATCACCTGTTCGGAACTCGGATCGAAGGCCATGCCGTCCGTTACGAAGCGCAGCTCAGCCCGGATGGACTGACCATCGAAGGCCAGTACCGCATTGATGGCGATACCTCTCCCAAAAGCGAGCGAAGCGATGGGCTGTTCCACCTTCGACGACGGGAGTCAGGTATGGCATGCGGTGCAGAGCAGGTCCCAGAATTGAAGGCGGGAGAGATTCTGCATCCAACCACGTCGTGGTTGCGAGACAATGATTCCGAGGCGACTACTGGATCAAGCTGGTGTTCGCGGCTTCCTTGTACCGCGCGGAGCGGTTGACGCGCTGCGAAGCTGTCGAGCGCAGCCATTACGACCTTAGACCACCCCGCCTGCTCCTTTGCTGGCACGGAGGTGGCCCGATAAGTCCGTGCGATGGATCGAGAAAGCACGCTGGATCAAATACGCATCCGCCGCAAACTTGGAAGGTCGCCATGGACTATGATTTATGGCGGCTGGGGGTAGGCCTTGCCCCCTGGGGCATCAGCACTACGATGATTTGCACTCCCTCTTTTAGGGAAGTAGCGATGGACTACGAAGTTGGCTGCAGCTGTGGGAACTTCATTCCGGTATCGGAAGCCATGGCCGGCTCATCCATCTTTTGTGTCTGTGGGCGCACCGTCCAGGTGCCATCCCTGAGCCAGTTACGAGTAGGTCAGGCGATCCCTGATGCCGCGCCTCTTCTCGACTCGCACACTCAACCCTCGGACGACGCGCCGACCAGGCCCAGCCCATTTGAAGAAATCATCGCGCCGACGCAAGCCTCCCTGCGGATCGAGCGCGGGACTCAGCCCGGCCGAACCAGACCGGTCATGGCTGCCCTGACCGCGGACGCGCTATGGATTCAGGATACTTGGCAGCAGTGGCAGGTGCCGCTGCAAGCCCTGGGCGACATCGAGGCCTGCCGGGACAACAAGGTATTGGTCCTTACCTTCCGTCCGGATCTTCCTGCAGAAAGACTGGAGTTAGCGTTTGCAAGCTCGCTAGAGGGCGAGCGCTGGTGCAAGGAACTGCAAGAGCGGCGGCTGCACTTGACGGTGGAGATCCCCCGGGTCGACCGGCCCATTTCCGAGGGCGTGGCCTTAGTGCGGAAGGCGCCCGATATGCCGCACGTGGTCCTGGCCCGGGTCTCGTCCACGAATCAGACGCGCTGGATGGCGGACCGGGCTCTGCAACTCCGCGCCGGAATACGTGGCGCTAATGCCGTCATCAAGGTTCATCGCCAGAAGTGCCGCGAAATGGGGTGGAACGCCTGTCTCATCAGCGGGCTGGCCGTGCGCGTTGATGACCCCTTTGACCGGCAACGGTTGCGGTTGCGCTGGTACGACGAAGAAGTCAGTACCCTAGTCAACCGCATGCTGTTGCTTCTAATCATACAGGCGGCCATGCTATTTCTGGGTGCAGTATTCTGTGTCGGTGCCTCGAAGCTCCAGATTGCGACTGGGCACACGCTCCCGCAAGCGCTGGCATCGGCGGGACTGGGGCTGGGATTGATCTACTCCTGGCCGGTGGTCATGCTTGCCCTGCTCCGGGTCTTAGGTTGGCCCCAACTCGTGCGCGGCGCAGGGCTGGCCATGCTGGCCGGAACAACCGGGCGAGGACTAACCGTATTGCTCGCCCATTTATTGGCGGTCATGAGCACCAGTGCCGAGCTGATTAACGGCCATTTTTGGATCCTTTTTGATCCCTTCGATTGGGCTTTTGTTGTCGCCGGAGTGGTGCTGTTTATCCGGGCGTGGCGACTAGCTGGTAATGCACCCCTTATTCTTCCACCAGAATGGCACGCCGATTCGACGGCGCGGAGGGTGTGGGGGCGCAGCCTGCTAGGGATGACCTGCCTTTACGCTCTGGCTGTTCTGGGTTCCGTTGGCACCATGCGGTATGAGGCTAGCGCCTTTCTGGCCCAGCCGGGGGTCGATCCTCGGCGCGAACAGCAAGCGCTCCTGGCGTTTAACGAGGGCGCCAACCTGGCCAACAAAGGCGACCTGGCCGGTGCCGAGCAATCCTTGCAACGGTCGTTACGGCTCTGGGAGGAGCTGACGGCAGTTCGCACGGCTCCAGCACTTTACCGAGCGAACCTGGCCACAACACTAAACAACTTGGGCTGGATCCGCGAACAACAGGGGCGCCGTGACGAGGCGGAAAGGTATTATGCCCGAGCGGTAGCCCTGGCGGACGAATTGGGCAATGACCCCCATCTGGACAACGACTTCAAACAGACCATGGGCGGTGCG
>DASZFN010000545.1:0-4791 GCA_035939715.1 Gemmataceae bacterium
CAAAGATTTTGCCCTTCACCTTCACCGCCAGATGGCCCCAGGGATACTCCTCTGTCGCCTCCGGGTACTCGAGCGCGAACTTGCGCAAGGCAGTTTCCGCACGGCCGAGTGGATTTCCTCTTGGCATGGCGTCGTTCTCAGTAACGAGTGCTCATTTGCGATAAAGCGGCTGATAAAGTTGCACGGCGAAATCGCCGGGCATCTTGAAATGCGTCACCAGTCCATAGCCGCGGTCTTCGACGCCGGCCGTGAACTCCACGCCGCGGCCCTTTAGTTCAGCCACGGTTTTCTTGATGTCGTCGCAGTAGAACGAAATGTCGGCCGTGCCCGACGGCGGCCCCTCTTGCGGCTCGGTGGGGTGGCAGCCCAGGTCGGCTTCGGGAAGGTTGAAGATCAGCCAGCCTTCGCCTACATCGACGGCGGGGAAGCCGAGCTTGTCGCGAATAAAGGCGCGTAGCTCTGCCGCCTTGGAGGAGTAGAACATGGTGTGGACGCCCTTGATCATGACAGGCTCTCCCTTTTTGTTGAGCTCTGAGCTGCCTCCAAGCCGGGGCTTCCGAGTACTCATCCCCGGCCACGGCAGCAAGAGCACAGAGCGCTCGCGCTCCCCTGACGGGTCGCGGCTAAACGGCCTTGTTTTATGTGAGTCGGACTTGGCAATTACGGCAGCGGCAGATCCTTGAACTCGAACGGCACCTCGTGCTCCAGTTGGATCCACAGTTGATAGACCAATTTCGCCGGCGGCCCGATCTTGGCGTTGGCCGCCCCTTGCGTTATGACGGAGAGCTGCGCGCTGCTGTTCTGACCCCATGAATAAATCTGCACCTGCGACGGGATCTTGTTCCCCTTGGCGTCCTGCAGCTCCAGGCGCTGCTGAATCGAGCCGATCCGGCCATAGTCGTAGGGATTCTCTCCCGATTCATCGCTGTAGGTGATCTTGATGTTGTGCTGCTTGTTGGCAGTCGTGACGTCGTCGATATTGAAGTTCGCGGTCCCTACCTTGACCTTCTTGCCCTTGCTGGACAGGATGGAATCCAGGACCACCACCGGTTTTTGCTCCGCCAGCAGTGTCACCGGGATGACTCCCTTGACCGTCTTCACCATGCGTGAGTTCTTGGCGGGCCAGGCGAGGGTGACCGAGGCGTTCTGCACGAAGGTGCGGTTGTTGCCGCCGTAGTAGGAGCGATTCCAGTATTCATAGTAATTGCCGCCGTTGGCCAGCATCGACGTGCCCGCTTCATCCTGTGCGACGCTGAGCTTGACCTGGCCGACCTTCAGAATGGGCACGCGCGGCTCGACGCATACCTGCAGATTGAGCTGTAGGGATTCATAGGCCTGTTCTCCCGCCTGGTACGGCGTCTTGGGCAGTTCGCCGAAATTGCTGTTCTTGCTGTAATTGAAGCCGGTGGCGAGCACCTTGAACGAGCCGTCATAGGAACGGAACGGCTCGTAACTGTCCTGGAAATTCACGCGCAGGTTATTGTCGCCGGCATTGGGGGTGACGATCATGCCGCACTTTTCACAGACCTTGTCCAGCGCTTCCCAGAACGGCGTTTTGTCGAACTGGAAGGAGTGCAGCGCCTTGCCTTGCGGACCGTTGAAGCCGGCGTCGGTGGTCGGAATCTTGAAGCCGGATTGTTTGGACAGCTCGTTCAGCACGTCGCGCACCGATTTTTTATCCATCTTCAGAGTGACGAGCTTCGGCGCCAGGGCGGCGGCACGCTCCAGGGAGGTAATCATTTCATCGATGCGGCGACGGGCCTCGGCGTCGCGATGCTCCTTGGCCTTTTGCAAGGCGGGCAGGGCGGGGACGCCGATCTTCAGGATCTCCTTGACGGCGGCCTCGCGCGTCCGGAAGTCACGGTTCGCCAGTTGCTCGATCCAGGGGTCCACGACCGGCGCGGGTGCCGTCTTCGCGGCCGCGGGCTTCTCGGCGACGGGCGCCCCCGTCTTGGCGACGGGCGTAGCTTTTGCCTCGCCGACAAGCAGGGGCGGAGGCGGGGCTTGCCCCCAGCTCAGCAGCGCGACTCCCAGGAGCACGAAACCAGCCAGGCAGATGGGTAGGCGCATGTGCGCAACCTCTTGCTAAGGGTGCACGTCGCGGGAAGAAAACTCGATTGCATGAGTATAACCGGAGACGACGGGGGATAGCAAGCGTTTCGCCCGAAGTAAAGGCTCAAGCGCGCCGGCGAGGTACACCAAGGAAGATGCTAAATCAGGTGCGCGATTCTGCAGTAACGACTCCACCGGGCTTGTCCCGGTGGATCGATGAGTGATGGCCAGTAACCGATGCATACATACCGATGGCCGCCACGGGGCTTGTCCCCGTGGAGCCACGACTGACGGACCGCTGACAATCGTCGCTCCACGGGGACCGACTCGGAGAAAATACATTCAGCATTGACCAAGCGGAACACTCCTAGCCTTGCTCGGGCACTCTCCAGAGTGACACCTTCTTGTCATAGCCCGCCGAGGCCACGAGCTTGCCGTCCGGCGCGAAGGCCACGGCGTTAACCGGACCCTCGTGCTGGCCGATCGTGGCGATTTCGCGGCCCTTGACGGCGTCCCATAACTTGACGGTGCCGTCCTGGCTCGCCGAAACCAACTGCCTGCCGTCGGGAGAAAACGCCAGCGAGTGCACGTTGTCGCGGTGGCCGGCGAGTACGGCGCGCACCTGTTTGCTCTCCAGGTCCCATAGCTGGATCACCGTCTGGAACCCCGCCGCGGCGATGGTCCTTCCATCCGGCGACTCGGCCACGCACAGCACCCAGGTGGGGTGGCTCTGCAGGCGGGCCTTTTCCAGCCCGGTGGCCAGATCCCAGAGCTTGGTGTGTCCGCTGGCTCCGCTGCCCACCGCCAGCGTCTGCTGGTCGGGGAGGAACGCCATCTGGCCGAAACCCGGCACGCGCCAGCGCAGGCGGCCGTCGGCGACATTCCAGAGCCGCACCGTGTAATCGCGGCCGGACGACGCCAGCGTCTGGCCGTCCGGCGCGAACAGCACGGCGTTGACGCGGTCGGTATGGCCGATCAGGGCCCAGAGCAGCTTGCCGCTGCGCGCGTCCCAGAGCCGGACCGTGTGATCCTCGTGCGCAGTGGCGAGCTGACTGCCGTCGGGCGAAAAGGACACGGCGTACACCGCCCCCCGCGGGATGTCCAGCCGCAGCTTCTCCTCGCCGCCGGCCAGATCCCAGAGGATTACTTCGCCCGCGCGATCGAGCATGCCCGCGGCCGACGCCAGTGTGGCGCCGTCCGGAGAAAAAGCGACATGGTTGACCCAGTATTGATGGCCCTTGAGGACCGGCACCGGCTGTTTGTCGGCAGGGCGCAAAACCAGCGTGCCGACGCCGGCCGCGGCCAGGTTCAGGAAGACGAAGGCGGTCAAAATCTTGAAATGCGACATGGCCATCTCCACTAAAACGAGGGCAATAGTCGTGTTATAAGGCTGCTCCGCTACGTAACAGGGAAAACTTGCTTGCCTTTCCGGTCTGGAAAACGGGTCCGGCCCTGGAACTGCTGGAGGCCGGCGCGCACAACGGACGCGTCTCTTTGTGCGAACCGGTGAGATGGGCAAGTCCCACAGGCCCGCCATGTGCTGGCAAATGGCTAATCGATGGTAACCGCTGAGCCAGGTATTTCTGGCTTTTTCTGTACTTTCTTGGGGATCAGGGCCTCCGCTTCAGCCTGGCAGAACGCCATGGTTTCGTGCGGAAGATCCATGGACGGCGGCGCCGTGACGGCCTTGTTGTAATACAACTGCATAAGTTTCTGATTATCCATCTTGCAGTATGCCATGGCTAGAAACCACCAATCCCAACCGTCACCGCCCTGGCGAAGTTTCATCGACTCATTGAGCGCCTGGACCGCTGCCTTCATGTTGCCGGCGCGGTACTCGGCGACGCCCAAGGTATTGCAGTACATTCCTCGCCAATTGGCGCTTATTGGACAAACGTTCGGCGTAGCATCGACTGCCTGCTTGGCCAGAGCGACCGCCTCCTTCGCATTATGGAACTCAGGCATCGGACAGGTTACTTGCAACCAGGCAAGATTATTCAGCAGTTGTGGGTTGGCCTCGATTTGTACACCCTTGCGAAGGATCTCGATGGCCTGAGAGAATTCTGTGGCAGCTTCTTTCACCTCTCCTGCCTCATATTCAGCCAGGCCGAGCCAGTTGTGCGCATTGCTTGCAAGTTTCTTGTATTTTGCATCCTTTGGGAACTGTTGCAGAAGCCCTTCATAGACGCCGATTGCCTTCCCGTACATTTCCTTGCACTTCGGCATGTCGCCGTACAATTTGTGCACCACTGCAATCACCGCATCGACCCGTGCCAGGCGTTCCTGATCGCGATAGTCGCTGCTCTTCTCCTTGGCGAACCTGGTCAGGAATTTGATCGTTCGGTCCTTGAGCCTACCCCGCAACTGATAGATACCCGGACTCTTGTCGTACTTCTTGTCTTGTATCGCCATGAGGAGCTGGGTGACCCCCATGCACGCAGCTTCGAAATTCGATTCGGACAGTTCCGCGTAGGCGAGCGCCTCGAGCTCCTTCAGTTTTGTCTGTTTCAGGGCAGCTTCGGTCTTATTTTTCTCCTGTTCGGTCTTATTCTTCTCCTGAATCAGCAGCACCATGAACGTCAGCAACGCCCCCAGCGCCAGGATAAACAGCCCGAGGGCAGTCAAGACCACGGCCCGGTGGCGTCGGCACCACTTGGTCACGCGCTCGGGAATCGTGGGCCGTGAAGCCAGGATGGGCTTGTTCTCGAGAAAGCGGCGCAGGTCATCGCCCAGCTCCTG
>DASZFN010000546.1:0-6061 GCA_035939715.1 Gemmataceae bacterium
TGACAATCAGGCGGTCATTCAGGCAATGGCTTCCACGGACAACCGGGAATTCCTGTGCTGGAAACGCCAGGAACCTGCCTCATCGTGATGAGATGCCAAGATGGCCGCGCGTGGCCGCCTTCGTGCGGTCGCTGCATAAAGGGCGGTAACCGTCAATAGTATTCCGCGGCTTCCGGCCGGAATTTGCCAAGTTGTTCGCCAAGAGTGCCACGGTGTTTGGCGGGCGGCCTTTGGCCAAACGCGGCCAGGGGCCACGTTTACGAGCGTTTCTTCAAGCTTTTCCCGTTCGACAGAATTCTGCCGAACGGGAACAAACCGTGGTCCCACTTCAGGCATTCGGTGCTGGCGGAGTGGCAGTCTTACTCGGCAGTGGCGGTCGCTCCAGCGTAAAGGAACAACGTGAAGACGGCCAGTGCTGTGGCCATGTTGGCGGTCCGCCAGCAGGGAGTGGGCGAATTTGGCGGGAGGACGGCGCCACCCCCCGCCTCAAAAAACGTGGCAAACTGGCAAACTCATTTTCTTTTGTGATGTAAACTCTTGTGCCCGTACATAGCTCCGTCCGGATTCGGGTTTGCCAACCGTGGCAAACTCAGTGGCAAAGTGGCAAAGTCATTTTGGCAGGTCCACTGAACCGCGCAACCTGAGGATGCATCCGCTAAGATAAGCAGCATGACCGAAACGATCAACCAGCCAATCAACCAGCTCAACGAGCAGGTCGCCCGGCTCTATCGGCAGGGCCAGTACAGGGAGGCGCTGAGGCTGGCACTGCAAGCCGGCGAGCTGGCCCGAAGCGGCGGCAAGGATTCACTGGACCTGGCGGAGTCCCTCAATCAAACAGCCAACCTGCATCGCGAGCTGGGAAACTACACCCAGGCCGAGCAGCCTTATCTCGAAGCGCTCAAGATCAAGCGCGCCGTGCTGGGCAAAGACCATCCCGAATTTGCCCGCAGCCTGAACGATCTCGCGCGGTTCTACGAAATCATCGGCAACTACAAGCAGGCCGAGCCGCTCTTCCAGCAAGCGCTCGCCATCCGCCGCCAGGCGCTCGGCAACGATCATCCCGATTGCGCGCAGTCCTTGAACGATCTGGCGACCCTCTACGAGTCCATGAGCCGGCTTGAAGAAGGCGAGAAGCTGGCCCTCGAGTCGCAACGCATCCGTCGCCGCGATCCCGGGGAAAATCATTCCGACTATGCCGAGACGCTGCACACGCTGGCGGGCATCTACGAGTGGCTCGGCAATTACACCGTGGCCGAGCCGCTGGTGCGTCAGGCCGTGGAGATCCGCCGCCAGGCGCTGGGCGAGGAGCACCCGCTCTATGCGACGAGCCTGGGCAGCCTGGTGTGGCTCTATGGCACGCTCGGCGACAAGGCCCGGGCCGAACCGCTTGCCAGGCAGACGCTGGAAATCCGCCGCCGCACCCTGGGCGAACAGCACATCGACTTCGCCAACAGCCTGGGCCATACCGCCTGGGTGCTGGGATTGCAGGGCAATTTCAGCGACGCCGAGCCGCTCGGCCGGCAGGCAGCGCACATCGTGCGCGCCGCCCTGGGGGAAAATCACCGCTATTACGTAAGCTGCCTCAAAATCCAGGCGTGGCTGGCCAGCTCGCAAGGGAAGTGGGAGGAGGTCGAGCAGATTTATCGCCAGGCCCTGGGCATTGTACGGAGCACGCTCGGCGAACAGCATGTCCTCTATCCCATCAGCCTGGGCGACCTGGGCTCCAGTTTGCGTGCCCAGAACAATCTCGCGGAAGCCGAGCCGATGCTGCGCCAGGCGCTCAAGCTGCTGCGCGAGCGCTTTGGCGAGAACCACCCGCAAGTGGCGCACATGCTGAACGAGCTGGCCCTGCTGCTCGGCGCCCAGAAAGACTTCGCCGAGGCCGAGCCGCTTGCCCGTCAGGCGGTGGAAGTCATTCGCCGCGCCTTCGGGGAAAGTCATCCCAACTTTGCCGGCAGCCTGCAATACCTGGCCTGGCTGTATCGTGAGATGGGCAATGTCAGCGCCGCCGAGCCCATTTTCAAACAATCGCTCGACATCGTCCGCAACACGCTGGGAGAAAAGCATCCCTATTATGTGCAGGGGCTGAATAGTCTAGCGCAGCTCTACAGCGTCATCGGCAACCCAGCCGCCGCCGAGCCTTACTATCGCCAGGCGGTGGAACTGGTGCGCTGTCTGCACGGCGAGAACCACGTCGACTTCGCCCAGAGCCTGAGCCATCTGGCGGGCGTTTACCACCAGTTAGGCAATTATGCCGCCGCCGAGCCTCTTTACCTGCAGGCCCTGGAAGTGCAGCGCAAGCTCGTGGGCGAGGACCATGCCGATTATTTCGAGGCGGTCCAGAGCCTGGCCCGGCTCTACCACAGCATGGGCAACTTCCCGGCCGCGCAACTGCGTTACCAGCAGGTGCTCGAAGCGCGGCAAAAGCAGTTCGGCGACGAGCATCCGGAAGTGGCGCAGACTCTCAACGACCTGGCCGTGCTGCACCACCTGGTCGGCAACCTGGGGGCGGCGCTGCAGCTTTATCAACAAGCCCGCGACATTCGCCGTAATGCTTTGGGAGAAGACCATCCCGACTATGCCCAGACCTTGCATGGCCTGGCGCTGTTGCATCATTCGGCCAACAATTTCGCCGAGGCCGAGCCGCTCTTCAGCCAGGCCGTGGAGATCTTGCGCACGGCGCACGGCGAGACGCATACGGACTTCGTTCGCTGTCTGCACAGCCAGGCGTCCTTCTATCAGGCCAAGAGCGACTATGCCCGGGCGGAGCCGCTGTTCCGCCAGCTCCTGGACATCAACCGCAAATTGCTGGGCGAGAATCATCCGGGACACGCGTCGTCCTTGCGCGACCTGGCTCTCTTTTACGCGGGCATGGGAAACTATGTGGCCGCCGAGCCGCTCTTGCAAAAGGTCCTGGAACTTACTCAGCAGGCGCCCGCCGATGCCGAACTGGAGCGCGGCGCCGACCTCTATCATCTCTCGCTCCTGTACAGGAACCTGGGCGATTTTGAGCGCGCCGAGCCCCTGGCCAAGCAGGCCCTGGAAATGATTCGGCAAGTCCGCGGCGGCGACCATCCCGATGTCGCCAACGCCGTCGAGCACCTGGCCAGCATTGCCCTGGCCAAAGAGGACTTCGCTGCCGCCGAGGCGCTCTTTGCACAGGCGCTGGAGATTCAGCGCACGGCCCTGGGCAAGTATCACCCGAGCGTGGCCGAGAAGATTACGCATCTGGGCCAGCTCAGCGTGCTGCGCGGCGACCATGCCCGCGCCGAGAGTTACTACAAGGAGAGCCTGGAATGCACGCGCCGGACGGTCGGTGAAAACCACGGCCAGTTCGTGCAGGACGCGGACAACCTGGCGGCTCTCTATCTGGCGAGCGGCCGGCCCGAGGCGGCCGAACCGCTCCTCACGCAGAGCCTGGAGATTATGCGCCGCGCCGCGGGAGAAGAGCATCCGATCCTGATTCCCCACCTGCAGCGTCTCGCTGATTTATTTCGCGACAGCGGCAAAGGCGCCGCCGCTGAACCGCTCTATCGGCAGGCCATCGATATCGCCCGCAATGAACTGGGCGGGGAAAATCGTCTCCAGTTCGGGCCGCTCAACGGCTTGGCGCTGCTGTACCTGGCGCGGGACAATCATTCCCAGGCCGAGGCCCTGCTGCGACAGGCGCTGCCGTTGATTCAGCAAGCCGTCGGGGACGATCACCCGGACTTCCTGAGCACGCTGCAGACCCTTGCCGGCCTGTGCGTCGTGACGGGACGCCAGGCCGAGGCGCTGGGCATGCTGGAGCAGGTGACGGCAATTCAGGACCGGCACATCGACCGGTTCTTCTCCCTGGTTGGCGACAAACATCACATCGCCTATGCGCAAGGACTGGGCGAAAGCTATGCGCGTGTTCTTTCGCTGGTATCGCGGCAAATGAGCGATGCGGCCGAAGCCGTGCACGCTGCCTGCGATCTCGTTCTGCGCCGCAAGACCATCTGGGTGGAGGCCCTGGCCGAGTCGCGCGGCAACGTTCTGGCCAGGCGCTATCCGGCGCTGCTAACGCAACTGCAGCGCCTCCTGAACCTGCGCCGTCAGATTGCCTTGAAAATGCTCAACGGTCCGGGCGCCGAGGAAGGCGCCTCTTACCAACAGGTGCTGTCGGAGTGGGGCGAACAAGAAAAACACTGGGTCGAGGAACTGACGCCGCAAATCCCCGAAATGCTGATGCAGCAACGCCTGCGCGAGGTTGATCGGCATGCCATCGCACAAATACTTCCGGATGGATCGGCGCTGGTCGAATTTGTCTCGTTCCGCGCCCATGATTTTGCCACGGCCTTTCAGCGAGGTGAGGCCAGACCCGGTCCGGCCCGCTACCTGGCCTTTGTCCTGGCTGCCGGCCGACCCGATGAGGTCCAGCTATTCGACCTGGGTGACGCCGATCCCATCAATCAATTGATTGCGCAATATCGCGCGGCTCTGGATCGGCCGGAGGATGCGGATCGAATCGGTCATCAGCTAAAGGCCGCCAGCCTCGATCCATTGCATGGCGCGATCGGCAGCCGGCGTCGGCTGATTCTGGCGCCGGACGGCGACCTGGTGCATGTGCCTTTCGAGGCCCTGCCGACCGAGAATGGCCGGCGCCTGATCGACGACTTCATCGTCAGCTATGTCAATACAGGCCGCGATTTGCTAAGGCACGGCCGCACGATCCCAGGAAGCCATGAGCCAGTGGTGGCAGCGGATCCGGATTTCGGCCCCGTGCGAGCGCCGCAGGCGCCTGCTCCCCATGCCCCTGGCGCCCGTGACGAACGAGGTTTTCTCTCACGTTGGATCAGCAGTCTACGGAGCCAGCCCGCCGCCGGGCCGCAGCCTTCTGCAAGCGAGGAATCGGAGAGCCTGCCGCAGCCGCGGTCTTTGCAGGAAAGCACGGGGACGACTCTGCCGCTCTTCGAGCCGTTGCCAGGCACGAGGAAAGAAGCGACGCACCTTGCCGGCCTCCTGGGGGTTACGCCCTGGCTTGGCGGCGAAGTGGAAAAGGGCCGCTTCGTGGCATGCGCGTCGCCGCGTCAGTTGCACGTGGCCACGCAGAGTTTCGTGCAGATTGCCCGGCAACTGGAATCCAGCAAGTCGCCCGGCCCGGTTGGGCCGCGCGTGTTGCCGGCATCCGAGAATCCGTTATCTCTGGTCGGTCTGGCCATGGCTGGCGCCAATAAAGACGAGGCCCGCGCAACGCAAGTCGTCCTGACTGCCAAGGAAATATCCGGACTCGATCTAAACGGCACCGAGCTGGCCGTGCTTTCAACGGCAAGTTTCGCGCCGGCCGACGATCATAACGGCCGAGCGGTCATGGGTCTGGAGCGCTCTTTCATACTAGCCGGTGCACAGACTCTGGTGACGAGCCTTTGGCGCCTTGCCGACCAGCCGCGCTGGCAACTGCTTCAAGAGTTTTGCCGGCGCATCCTGGACGGCGAGCCGCGCGCCGACGCGCTGCGGTCGGCGAAGCTGATGGTGAAGAGCAAGTATCCCCAGGCGCTGCACTGGGCTGCTTTCGTTTGCCTTGGCAATTACGGACCCTTGCTGCAAGCGCCCGCCAAACCAAAATAGGTATCACGATGCCAAACGAAGGTGCGCTCGCCGGTCGAGTGGCGTGGGTGACGGGCTCTTCGCGCGGGCTGGGACGAGTAATGGCCACCCGGCTGTGTGAGCTGGGTGCTGTTGTTGCTGTGCACGGCACGCGCCTGGATTCGCCCAAATCGTTTGGCGAAGGCCAATCGATGGAGCAGGTGGCCCGCGACATTGCCGGGGAAGCGCGTGGCGCGACCATGCCCATCTGGGGTGATGTGACCGACGAAGCGGAAGTGAAGCGCATGGCCCAGGAGATTCGCACCAAGTTCGGCCGCATCGATATTCTCGTGACCAACGCTGGCGGCGACATCGGCGCCGGCGGCACCGGCGTCGGACGAGGCGGCCGGCCCAGTCCGGACGAGTGCATCGGCATCCCGCTCGCCGACATCCGCGCGGTGCTTGACCGCAACCTTCTTTCCTGTATCCTCTGCTGCCGCGAAGTCGCACCCGA
>DASZFN010000547.1:0-8404 GCA_035939715.1 Gemmataceae bacterium
CCGGGGCGTGTACAGCGGCACCGCCACCATCACCACCGCCAACGGCGACCAGATCTTCTGCGAATTCACGACCTCGTGGCAGCTCTCGACGGGGATCGGGACGCATTTCATCACCGTCACCGGGGGCACGGGCCGGTTCGCCGGTGCCTCCGGCAACGGCTTATCGAACTGCATCATCACCGCGGACCCCGCGTCGCCGTTCATTTACCATTGCCAAACTCAAGGAAGCGGGATTCTGAACTTCCCCCCGCCCCTCTAAGCACGATGCCATGAGTGGCGACCGGTGAATAGTGTCGCCCGTGGTAAGGGGCGACGACCCGAAAACCAAAAGCGACCGGTGGGGTCCTTACTGCCAAGCAAGCTCCCCACCGGCCCGGCACCGCCCCGGCGCTCGGTTTGCGCGCCGGGAACGATGTCTCCTCATCCTAGCGCAGACCAACCTGGAAAAGGAGACTCGACCATGTCATTCACTAGTTGGCTGCGCAACCTGCGCTCTACCCTCGCTCCGGGCCGGGGGCAACGCCATCCCCGGCGGCAGCGGCCCGGTTGCGGCCATGCGACCCGGCTGCTCCTCGAGCCACTCGAGGACCGCAGCCTGCCGTCGTGCATGGTTTCGCTGGCCCCGAGCGAAGCCGCTCCCCAACTCGTCGGCGAGCGGATCACCTGGACCGCCACGGCCACCGACTGCGGCACCGCTCCCGTGTACCAGTTTAGCGCCGCGCCCCACGGCGGGACGTTCCACGTCCTGCGCGACTTCAGCCCTACGAACGCCTTCGCGTGGACACCGATGCAAGAAGGCGCCTACGACATCGAGGTCACCGTCAAGGACGGGTATCAGGCAACCGAGACCACCTCTGCCGTAGCAGTCGATGCGGTCGCGTCGCGGGTGACCGGGTCACAGGCCGTCATCACGCCCACGCTCAATCCCCTCGTGGCCCTGTACAGCGCCCCGCCTTCTGCGGCGGCCTCGGTGTTCGTCCAGTTCAGCGTGGCGGGCGACTCCCCGTCCTGGAGAAACACCAACACACTCCCCGTCGTGCCGGGCAAGAGCACGAACTTCTTCGTGGCGGGCATGCTGCCCAACACGACCTATGAGATGCGCGACGTGCGCAGCGACGGCACCGGCTCCGCGCCTCAGCTCTTTACGACCGGGGCTCTGCCCTCGACGTTGACTTTCCCCACGTTTAGCGTGAGCCAGTCGCCCGGCCCCGCTAGCGACCTGGACCAGGACATGGTCTTCCACTCGCTCGTCTTCACCGGGCCCGACCTGAGCAGCAACTCGCACCCGCTCGCCACCGACCTCTCGGGCCGCGTGGAGTGGTATTACGACGCCCAGCAGTCGGGGCTGGGGATCGCCAACATGATCACCGCGACCCTGTTGCCGGGGGGCACGGTGATCGGCATGGGCAACGACCGCGACTCGGTCCGGAACAATCGCAACGTCTTACGGGAGATGGACCTGGCCGGCAACCCCGTACGCGAAACCAACCTCGCCGCCGTGAACGCTCAATTAGCGGCCCTGGGGCACGAGACGATCTACGGCTTCCACCACGACGCGCAGCGGTTGCCCGACGGATCCCTGGTCGTGTTCGGCTATCCCGAGCGCACCGTCACCATCAACGGCGTTCCCACCAATTACATCGGGGAGCAACTCCTTGTGCTCGACCAGGACTTCCACGTGGTTTGGGCGTGGGATGCCTTCGACTACCTCGATGTGAACCGCGGGCCGGTCCTGGGCGAGATTACGCGACCGGGACCGGGCGGGGGGCCGACGGCCGTGGTCCCCGTCCTGCCGGCGGTCGATTGGCTGCACGTGAACGCCGTGTCCCTATCGCCCACGGACGGCAACCTCATCCTGTCGATCCGCCACCAGGACTGGGTGATCAAGATCGACTACCGCAACGGCTCGGGGGACGGCCACGTGGTCTGGCGTCTGGGGCAGGGCGGCGATTTCACCGTCAACTCCACGGACCCGAACCCGTGGTTCTCCCACCAGCACAACGCCCACTACATCGACGACCACACGCTGGTCCTCTTCGACAACGGCAACACCCGCCATGCCAGCGATCCCAATGCGCACAGTCGCGGGCAGGTGTGGACCCTCGACGAGCAGACGATGACAGCGACCCTCGTGGTCAATGCGGACCTGGGCAGCTACTCCGGCGCCCTGGGGGCTGCGGAACGGCTTTCGAATGGGAACTATTCCTTCACCCTGGGCGCCAATGGCCCGGAGCCGCCGATCCCCCCCGCCCGCAACGTCGAGGTGAGCCCGGACGGCGCCCTGGTCTACGAGCTACGGGTCAATAAGCCGGAGTACCGCGCCTACCGCATGCGGACGCTCTACGAGGGGGTCGATGACGCGCTGGCGGGAGCGCCGCAGACGGTGGCAAGCGTCGTCCTCAACGACGGCTCGGCGCAGCGCTCCATGGTCAACCGAATTACCGTCACGTTCGGCGGTGCCGCGATCCTCGACCCCGGGGCGATCGAACTGCGCCGGCAGGACGGCACCCTCGTAGACGCGCAAGTCAGCATCGCGCTGGTCGGCGGCCAGACGGTGGCGGTGCTTACCTTCGCCGGGACGGAGTTCGTCGGTGGCTCCCTGGCGGACGGCAGCTACAGCCTGACGGTCCGTGCGGACCGGGTCCACGACCGCTGGGGGCGGGCGCTGGACGGAGACGGCAACGGCTCGGCGGGGGGCGACCGCGTGGACAGCTTCTTCCGCATGTTCGGGGACGGCGACGGCGACCACGCTGTGGACGGGTTGGACCGCGACCTCTTCCGGTCCGCGTTCAAGAAGAGCGCCGGGGAGCCCGGTTACCTCTGGTACTTCGACTTCGACGGGGACGGTGACGTGGACGGCCGCGACAATGGGCAGTTCAACCGCCGGTTCGGCCAGCCTTGAGCAACTGAGAGAACCTTCGTCCATCTTGGCTATCTTCGAGAATTCCGGGCATTTCCTGGCCATTTTCTTAGATGGCCAATTCGCCGTCTTGGAGCGCCCTGGCCATCTTGGCCGCGGTCCTAAGAGAAAGGGGACAGGACCTTAGCGGCTGCACCTTGCCGCCACTTCCCGATTGGGCACTCTTCATGGGGCAGGCGGGCCTTGACTTGGGTAAAACAGCCGCAGATCCGGCAACGCACTCCCGTGTGATGCTCGCAGGCCGCACAGGTATGCAGGCGTTGCTGAACCAGTTCCCTGGAAGCCGTCTTCAGTCCGGAACCCAGGAACTTGCCCATGGCCAGGGCCGCGCGCCATGCGCAAGAGACCCGGCCCTGGCGCCTGCGCTGCTTGCGCCGTTCCGAGTTGCTCGGCCAGCATCGGCCCGACATACATGGTGGCTTGTCGCTTGCGGCTTACCCTGGCCGGCCAGACCGTGCAGAACACTTCCGGAACCGACACGCTCAGCGTCGCCGACACGAGTCCCGGCATTCGATGAACAGCCTGAGCGTGAATGAATCGGGCAGCTTCAGCCTGTTCACCTACCAGGAGAAGGCGACGGCGACCCTGTCAGAAAGCTCGAGCAGCTACACGGCCGACAACGACTTGAGCCGGCCGCCGGGCGGCTACCCCGTCATCTCCGCGGTCGGCGATCCGTCGGGCGGTCTCTCCGCGGTGCGGCCGGGCAGCAATGTGCCGACCGGGGACTCGCAGAGCTCCAGCACCCTGAGTTTTTCGTTCACGCAAACGGGAAGCTATACCTTTACGAACATCTCGACGAACGGCACGTTCACGCTGGCCGAGCGCGGCACGAGCAACACCGGCTGCTATAGCCTGTCGAGCGTCCTGTATAACGAGACCGGCGCCCGCGACAGCTACACGCTGTACCAAACCGGCCTGGACACGGTGCTGGCCAACGGCACCACAACAGCCTCGGGATTGCTGCAAGCCGGCTTTGAATCGGGTACCTATGCAACCACCAATCGCTTCGGCTACAACAATCTGGCCAGCTACAGCTACCAGGAGACCGGCAACGGCACGCACACCGCCTCTGAGGCAGGCAGCTACGGCGCCGGCAGCTTCTCCATGCCGTCGGCGCTCTACAACGCGACCGGCACTACGGGCAACTTCAATTATCAGAGCACCGGCACGCAGGCCTTCTCCGGCACCGGTACGTCCGTCCTCAAAACCAGCGGCGGCTTGACCAACGCCACCGACGGCGGCTTTCAAAGTTTCGGCAGCTCCGACAACGCCGTCTCCACGAGCATGAACTCGTACAGCTTCCAGGGCGGCGACACGTTCACGTACGCCAGCCAGGGCACCGCCTACGGCACCGTCCTCAACGTTGCCGCTCCGTGCGCCATAGGCGTCCGGGCACTGAACGCGGCGGGGGCCATTAGCTCAGGAATGGGTGTCGGGGAAAACCTTGTCGGCGCCGGCATGAACATTTACAACGGGGACTACGGTGCGGCCGCGTTGGACCTGGGCGCTGCAGGCCTGGATATGCTGGGCGCCTACATGGGAACTAAGGGCGCGCTTAGCTCTTGTTTCGCAGCTGGCACGCCGCTCTTGACCCCGACAGGCGACAAGCAGGTCGAGCAGTTTCGGGCTGGCGACTGGATCCTAACGGCCCCCGAGGAAGATCCGCAGGCGGCTCTGGAGGCCAAGCAGGTTGAAGAAGTGTTCAGCAGCTTCGCCCGAATATGGTACCTGCATGTCGGTGGAAAACTGATCCGGTCAACCGCCGAGCACCCATTCTACGTGCCGGGCAAGGCCTGGACGGCCGCCAAGAACCTTGAAGAAGGCGATTTGCTTCGGAGCCACGATGGTCAGTGGCTGCCGGTTGAATCTGTCCGTGATTCCGGGGAAAGCGCGCCCGTTTACAACCTGCGGATTGCAGATTACCATACCTACTTCGTTGGCGGCCGGCAATGGGCATTCTCGGTCTGGGCGCACAATGCCTGCAACCTGAACAACAACGGCGCACGAAGTAAGTTTGGCAAATACGTGATCCGGGTCTTTGGCAGCGTCTACAAGGTCGGAAAAGCAGACCTTAATCGAGTTACACAATCTTCGGGACTGCCTACCAGGTTGCATCAACAGGTGAGGAAGCTGCGGGGATTGTGTGGCAAAAACAATGTTGCCGGTAAGGTTGTCCAGGAATTGGGCAAGACTACTACACGATTGGCGAAGAGGGCAGAGACAGCCTTCCTTCAATCCATCTTCGATAAGACTGGAATAATCCCCCCAGGCAACATCAGAAGCTTTTTCCCGCGGATGCCGTAGGAGTTACCCCATGAAAGTCAATTTCGGCCAAATCTACATCGAGCCCGGAGTCAACTTTCCGTTCTCTCATCATTTTCAGCGCCTTTTATCAGAGGCAATGACAAGTCTTGTCACACCCTCTCCTGAGTTCATTAGAAAATATGGCGCCGATTTTGAATTGATGTTTAACATCAGCGCCAAGAGAAACATGCAGGACAACGAAATCAAGGGTCCGACCGTTTTCAAAAAGACCAAGGATGTCGAATACTCTGTGTTTTTGCCTTTTGACGTCATCAACCGAAGTTCAGAGGTGCCGCGAGCCGCTTTGAGCTTCCTGTTCAGGGGCGCTTGCTCCGTGTTCGAGTCGCTCGGCATCGATACGGTAAAGATTCTGGAAAAACAAGAATCCCTGATTGAACAGGTCTGTTCGGACCCAATGATGTTTGAAGGCGGCTCTTGAGATGCCTCTTTCCGTTGTTCTGGAGTTCAGTATCGAACGCTCGAATTGATGGCTAGCGAGAAACTGTCGCGCATCTTGCGCGGGAATGTTCTTTGACAACGTGAGTGCGGCAATAAAGGGAGGCAGGGCGCGGATGACCATTGCGTTCTCGCGGTGAGACGCCCTGGCCTGCCTCCCTTTCGGCGGCGGTTAACGGCCCGTGCGGCTAGCGACTTCTTACGCCAGTTCCAGGAGTAACGGCTCAATAGAAGCCCGTTGAAAAAACACGGTCTTTTTGTTGCAATCCTTGAAGGCCCGACTATAGTAATCGGTCATCAAGAATGCTTCCGAATGTAGCCCCTCTTAGGGGCCCGAAAATTCACACCCAGAACACGCGTTGGTGGGGAGAATGCCATGCCCACCGCTTTCAATGCGCCTGCGGTCGAAGCCTGCGGGCCACGCAAGAGCAGATTGGCCGGAAAGTGCGGTGCCCGGTTTGCGACGCCGTTCGGACCGTGCCGGGAACGATGCTCAGCCGGGACGAGGCCGTGCCGTCAGCGAAAGCCTCGAAGGATGATCCTGCACTTGATGAAATGGGTGAAGAACAGGAAGAGGACCGGCCGCTTCGGCCGTTGGGGGTCCGGCAGAACCGGCGGCGAACGAAGACACGATCCAGTAATCAGGTTCTGGCGTTAATCCTCGTCGGCGCTGGTTGCTTGCTGGTGCTGGTCGTGGCAGGCATTGCCCTTGTTCAATTCTTGAAGGGGCGTGCGAAGGAAGCCGAGCAGGTTGTGAGTGCGCGCACGGTCGTGCAGCAACCCTCAGGAGAAGTACGACCTGCGGTCGAAGAGCGGGCTTCTCGGAAAGATACCGGCCCGCTTTCGAAGCCGGTGACCGAGTCGCTGCAGTTGCCCATCTGGAAGACCGAGCCGGCCTTGCTCATGGAGCTGGGGCCTGAAGTGGCCGTGGATAAGTACAGCGTAAGGCCGCCTAGGGGGTATGAGCGGGTCACACCTCCGGCAGGGACCGTTCCGCCCGTGGGACAGTTTTTCTTCTGGGCGTCCGAGCCGCGCGAGGACGGCACGGCGGCAAGTCTTACGATGATGATTGTGACACCGCCTGGCAATGAAGAATTCCCATCTCTGGAAGACGCCCACGAGCAAAGTCTGGAATCGATCAAGAGACGGCGGCAAACCTGGATGGTTACACGTCGCGAGGCCGGGCTCGTTGGCGGAATCCGTTTTCTGCGCAGCCGATGGAACGGCATGGACGCTGACCTTGGACCCATGCATGGGTTCAGTTACAGCGCATTCGACGGACGAGCCTTCATTAGCATTGCCAGCCAGGATATCCGCCAGCACCACCAGCAGGCACTGAAGATAGCCGAGGCTGCCGCACTCACGTTTCGCAAACCTTAGGTAGTCGAAGAGGGGCCAGGCGCCTCAAAGAGCCAGTCCCCTTTTCGGGGAGGTCCATCATGGCTCGACGCTACCTGTTCGGTCCGGTGACTCCGCCATTTGCTGAACAGTGTTTGAATCTGGTCCGCAAGGAGGGGGCCTGCCTGGCGTTCGATGCCGACGGCAAGACGGACCTGGCCATTGGCGCGGCCGATAGCTGGGGCCAGGTCTGCGGCCGTTTTCCGGCCGGGTGGCAGCCGGACTTCATTGCTCTGTGGCTGCCGTACACGAGCACCGCTTGCCTCTGGTCGGCGCCCGTGCCGGTGGTCGGATTGGCGCTCGATTGGCCCCTCCTGTGGCACTATTATCGCCGGCGGCTGCGGTCATGCGACCTGACGTTCATCGATCCGCCCGGGGCGGAAGCCCTGGCTGCTGAGGGCATCAGCCATGTGCGGCCCGCCAATCTTTATGGCTGCGATCGCGCTTTTCTCGATCTGCTTCCGAACGACGGCGCCGTGAACAACCTGGAAGTAGCCGGGCCGCGGCAAGCGGATGCGGCGACGGCGCGAGACATCGATGTCCTGTGTGTCGGCAACATGAACCCGGCGGTACAGCGGCAGCGCTTGCCGTGGCTCATGCGGCTGGCGCGGCTGGGCAAGCGCTGGCGCGTCGCCATTCACGCGGGCGTGTTCGGCGATTCCTATCGCAAACTGCTGAGCCGGGCGCGGATCGTCTTTAACCAGGTCGCGCAGCCGCGCTGCAGCCGGCGCGTGTTCGAGGCCGCCGCGGCCGGCGCCTTGCTCTTCGAGGACGCAGCCAACCCCGCCACGGCCGCCTACTTCGGCGATCGCCAGGAATGCGTTTACTACAACGCGGATAACCTGGAAGCATTGCTGGAACACTACCTCGCCCACGAGAGCGAGCGGCAGGCCCTTGCCGAGGCAGGCCGGAAACGAGCGTGCGACTTCACGTTCGAGGCGTACTGGGAAGGCATCGTTAACGAGATTGAAGAAGAGTGGCCGGCGCTGCTGCGGCGGGCACGGCGGCGGCGTCTGCCGGGCAAGCGCGAAGACCTGCTGCTGCGCTCCTGGCAAGCCCTGAGCGCGCCGCTGCGCGCGGATCCCGCCCTGACGCGCGATCTGGAAAAGGCGCTGGCGGCGGAGCCGGAGTCCCACGCCCTGCGCCATGCCCTGGGACTGACGCTGTCGCGCGCCCAGGCCGACGCCAGCGCGGCTGCCGCACTGGCAGCCGTGGCTGCGGGACATTTTCAGCAGGCGGTCGCCGGCCGGCCAGAGAATCTGATCGCCCGGCTGAATCTGGTAGAGGCGTTGCACGCCGCCGGACAAAAGGAGGCCGCCATCGAAC
>DASZFN010000548.1:0-5169 GCA_035939715.1 Gemmataceae bacterium
CTTCGATGGCCCAGTTGTCGCAACCAATGAGCGTCACTTTCTGGCCGGTGAGCCAGCGCGCCGCCTCCATGCCGATGCCTGGCTCGCCGGCCTCGAAGGTCTTGTTGTCCTTGATCCAGAGTTGGCCGTGGCCGGTGCGAATGAGAACCGCATCGCCCTCGTGGATCTTCAGGCCGGCACTGTCGAGGCAGGCCTGGTGTTCCGCCGCCGTGATTACATAGCCCGGCGGGAGGCGCTCCTGCTTGCGCTGCCGGGCGACGTCGAATAAGAGGCCGCGCGTAAAGAAGACGCCGACATTCTCAACGCCGAGCTTCTCGAATCCGTAAGGCTTGGCAAACTCGGAGCGCTTGAAGCCGTTATAGAAATAATCTTCATTGCCGATGCGCGTGCCGAAATGACCCAGGCCGTCAAGCTGGGTGCCGATCTGGCCGATTTCGCCGCTGAACATTTCGTCGAAAGCGACCGTCTGGTTCTTGCCGCTGGGCCCGTAGGTCGGCGAGCCGGGAATGGTCAGGCTGAAGTGGCGTTTGCCGGGAAGCGGCATGCCATGCTCGTAAAGGCGGCCGAGCTGGTAGACCTTGCCGTTGCTGATGAGCCGGGTTGCTTCGAGGGCTTTTTGCGGCGTCATGCGGTTGGCCGCGCCGCGCTGGTCGCCGGCGCCCCATTCCGAGGGCCACCACTTCACCGGATCGGGCGGTTGTGCGTGACCACGCGCGAGCATGAGGACGCCGATGAAGAATAACAGCCCGGCGATGAAGCCTCGTCGATTGCCGGCATACCGCCACATCCTCTCGCTGCACGGCTTTAGTTTCTCGACCACTAGCATATGTCGTCCTCCATTAGGAGCCAGGATTTGATGCAGTCGTTCATAACGGGCTTCTGATCAAGAAGCAAATTGATTTCGGCCAGTTGCAAAGACGTGAACAGGACCCAGACTTTCCCGAACGTCCGAAATCGTGACTTCCTTGACTGCTCTTACTCAGCGGGATAGCATCCGATCAGGCGCCCTGGGAAATGGTGGGAGAGCATCATGCCGCATCCGACGCAAATGTCGGCAGCAGACGCCGGTCTGCTGATCATCGACGTTCAGGAAAAGCTGATGCCGTTCATTCGCGACGCCGCGACCATGACGCGGAACATAGCCTTCCTGATCGACGCGGCACGCATGCTGCAAATCCCCGTGCAAGCCACCGAGCAGTATCCGCGCGGCCTGGGCCCGACGGTGCCCGAACTCGCCACACGGCTGCCGGAACGCCCGGATAAGGTGGCCTTTAGCTCCTGCGCGGTTCCCAGCGTAACCGAAAGCTTTCGACGCGGCGGCAGGTCCAAGATTGTCCTGGCCGGCATTGAGACGCATGTGTGTGTCCTGCATACTGCCCTGGACCTGCTCGCCCTGGATTTCCGGGTTTATGTCGCCGCGGATGCTGTCTCCAATCGGTACGCCGTCGATCATGAGTATGCGTTGCAGCGTCTCGAACAGGCCGGCGCCGTGCTCACCACGGCGGAAACGACGGTCTTTGAATGGGTGGGAGCCGCCGGCACGCCGGCCTTCAAGGAAATTAGCCGGCTGGTACAGGAACGCATGAAACAATTGTGAAACGGAGCAACGAGGAAGCATGGCACCTATCAGCCAACTGAATCCTTCGCCGCGTGTCCTTCTCGGGCCCGGTCCCAGCGATGTGCATCCGCGCGTGTTGAACGCCATGGCCACGCCCCTGCTGGGACATCTCGATCCCCAGTTTCTGGAGATCATGAATGAGACCCAGGAGTTGCTCCGCAAGACATTTCGCACGGCCAACCGGCTTACCTTTCCCGTGAGCGGCACCGGCAGCGCGGGTATGGAGACCTGTGTCGTTAATCTCGTCGAGCCGGGTGATCGCATGGTCGTGTGCGTCAACGGCGTCTTCGGCCAACGGATGAAAGATGTCGCCGAGCGCGCCGGCGCCGTCGTTACGCCGCTGGACAAGCCGTGGGGGGACATCTTTGAGCTGGGCGAGCTTCGACAGGTGTTGCAGAAAGTTCGGCCGAAGGTTCTCGGCATCGTCCATGCAGAGACATCCACAGGAGCATGGCAGCCGGCGGAAGAGCTGGGCAAGCTGTGCCATGAATTCGACACGCTGCTGCTTCTGGACACCGTCACCTCGCTGGGCGGCGTGCCGGTCGAGGTAGATGGCTGGGGCATCGACGCGGTGTACAGCGGCACGCAGAAATGCCTGAGCTGTCCGCCCGGATTGGCCCCCGTTTCGTTTAGCACGCGGGCCGTCGAGGCCATGAACCGGCGTAAGTCCAGAGTGCAGAGCTGGTACCTGGATATGACGCTCGTGCAACGCTACTGGGGCGAGGAACGCTTCTATCACCACACCGCGCCGATCAGCATGATCTATGCCTTGTGGGAAGCGTTGCGGTTGGTGCACGAAGAAGGGCTGGAAGCCCGCTGGGCCAGGCATTTGCGCAATCACAAGGCGTTGAAGGCCGGTTTGGCAGCGCTGGGCATCCAATACGCCGCCAGGGAAGGCCATCAATTGCCTACCTTGAACGCCGTCCTTATCCCAGAAAAGGCCGATGATCTCGCGACGCGCAAACAACTGCTGTCCGATTTCGGCATTGAAATCGGCGGCGGCCTCGGCGATTTCAAGGGCAAGGCCTGGCGCGTCGGCTTGATGGGCTACAGCAGCCGGTCCAATAACGTGCTGCTTTTCCTGGCGGCCCTGGAACAGTCGCTGGCTGCCCAAGGAGTGCCGTTCTCGCGCGGGGCCGGCGTGTCGGCGGCAGGCCAAAGTTATCGCTAACCAAGTTTCCTGATTCGGCGTGATCCACCAGCAGCCCGTAGCGGCAGCAAGGCCCTTGCTGGCGTGTGGCTGCGGACCCCGGATCATATCGCTGTGGTGCAAGCGCTTGCTTCCATGCTAAACTCATAAAGGCCATTTTCGGCTTACTCAACGAGAAACCTGTTATGGGTAAGGAATCAGAAGCTCCTGGGAGTGCGGAGCGAGCGGGTCAGTTTCCGACGGTGCGCTTGCGCCGGTTGCGGCAGCATCCGGTCCTCCGCAATCTGGTGCGCGAGACGAACCTCAGCCCGGATGATCTTATCTTTCCATTGTTTGTGCGCCCGGGCCGCGGCATTCGCAAGGAAATCCCGTCCATGCCGGGCAATTTTCAGCTCAGCGTCGATCGCCTCGTGGACGAGGTCGGCAGCGCCACGGAACTGGGGATCAAGTCCTTCATTCTTTTTGGCATTCCCAGCCATAAGGATGCAACCGGCTCGAGCGCCCTGGAAGACGACGGCATCGTGCAACAGGCTTTGCGGGCCTTGCGCGAAACGTTCCAGAACGGCATCTTGCTGGTCACGGATGAGTGCTTTTGCGAATACACCGATCACGGCCATTGCGGCGTCCTGAGCGAGCGGGGCGGACAGCGGGATCTGGACAACGATGCCACGCTGCCCTTGCTGGCCAAGCAGTGTCTCAGCCATGCCCGCGCCGGGGCAGACATCGTAGCGCCAAGCGGGATGCTTGACGGCATGGTGAAGGCGATCCGCACAGGCCTGGACGAGGCCGGCTTCCCGACGCTGCCGATCATGAGCTACGCGGCGAAATACGCTTCGGGTTTCTATGGACCCTTCCGTGATGCCGCCGAGTCGCCGCCGCAATTCGGCGATCGCAGCAGCTACCAGATGGACCCGGCCAACGGCGATGAAGCCATGCGCGAAGTGGCGCTCGATCTCGCGGAAGGCGCCGACATCGTCATGGTCAAACCCGCACTTGCTTATCTCGACATCATCCGCCGGGTCAAGGACCGGTTCGGCGTCCCGCTGGCGGCGTACAACGTCAGCGGCGAGTTCGCCATGGTCAAGGCCGCCGCGCAGAAGGGTTGGATCGATGAAAAGCGCGTTGCCCTGGAAATCCTGGTCTCTATCAAGCGCGCGGGCGCCGATATGATTCTTACCTATTTCGCCCGTGATGCCGCGCGGTGGTTAGGATAGGGAAAGGGGAGCGTGAACGAATGCAGGTCGGCCAGAAAATCGGGCCTTTCGATGTGGAAAAGAAGATAGGCGCCGGCGCCATGGGCGCGGTGTACCTGGCGCGCTATCGCAAGACGGGGCAGCGCGTCGCCATCAAGATGATGCTGATGGGACTCGCCGATAACGACGTCTCCCTGGCCCGCTTCGAGCGCGAGGCGGAAGTCCTCAAGCAGCTCAATCATCAGAACATCGTCCGCTTTTACATTGCCAACCAGTACCAGGGCACGCCTTACTACGCCATGGAATACGTGGAGGGCGAGCCGCTTGACCAGGCCTTGCTGCGCAAGGGACGGCTTACCTGGGAAGAGGTCGTCGAGCTCGGCGCGCAGGTCTGCGCCGCCTTACAGCACGCCCACGATCAGGGCATCGTCCATCGCGATCTCAAGCCCTCTAATTTGATGATCACGCCTGACGGCACCTTGAAGCTCACCGATTTCGGCATTGCCAAGGACCTCGATGTCACGCAGCTGACCTCGGCCAACTGCACGGTCGGCACGGCGGCTTACATGTCTCCCGAGCAATGCCGCGGCGAAAGGAATTTGACGCATAAATCCGATCTCTACTCTCTCGGCGTGGTTCTCTATGAGCTGCTCACGGGACGCAAGCCGTTCGAGGCGGAAACGACCATGGACATGTTCCTGCAGCATGTTCAGGGAAGCTTCGAGCGGCCGTCGCGGAACGTGCTCGACATTCCGATCTGGCTGGACACGCTCGTTTGTCAGCTTCTGGAAAAAGAGCCGGCCAAGCGGCCCTACGATGCCCGAACAGTCTCCGATGCCCTGGGCCAGGTGACGGAAAAGGTCCTGGCCCAGCGCAGCGCCGGGGTTGACGCCGCACAGGCGCGCATCGTCGATCGTTCCACCATGCGCGGCGCCAGCCTGGATGAAACGGACAAGCAGGCGGCACGCACCATTCTGACAAGCATGCGCAAGGGCAAACGCAAGCGACGCGGCAAACCGCTGCACGAGCAGAAGTGGCTGCAAGCCATCGGGCTGGTGCTCGCGCTCGGGGGCGTCGCCGCCATGATCTACCAGGCTTTTCGGCCACCGACCGCGCAGCAACTCTATGCCCGCGCCGAGACGCTGATGAATTCGCCCAAAGATTCCGGCGATGCTGAGACCGCCAGAAAAGAACCCATTGCCAAGTAC
>DASZFN010000549.1:0-2070 GCA_035939715.1 Gemmataceae bacterium
GATAGCTGACCAGCTCTTCCGGCCGGAACCACAGCGCAATTTCCGTGGCCGCGTTCTCGGGACTGTCGCTGCCGTGGACCAGGTTGTTCTGCACGCTGAGCGCGAAGTCGCCACGAATCGTGGCCGGGGGTGCCTTGGTTCCGTCGGTCGGTCCCATCAGCGTACGCCCCACTTGCACCGCCTCGCGCCCTTCCCAGACCATCGCCACGGTCGGACCGGCGGTGAGAAACTTGAGTAGCGATTCGTAGAACGGCTTGCCTTTGTGTACCGCGTAATGCTTCTCCGCCAGTTCCCGGCCAGCCTGGACGAGCTTCAACCCCGCCAGGCGCAGACCTTTTTGCTCGAAGCGCTGCGTGAGGATGCCGACCAGGCGGCGGTGAACACAATCGGGCTTGAGCAAGATCAAGGTGCGCTGCATCGCATCGTCCTTTTCTGCAAGAGGAGACGGGGATTGCTGCCGGATTTCATTGTACAACCAGGGCGGAAAGGGGCATGGTTTTCCCGTAGGTTACAACCCGTATGTCACTGCTTGGCCGGCAATACCACCACGGAGGCCAGCATTTTGCCATCTGTCTACCTCCGTTGACAACCTGCCCATTTCTGTAAACTTGCCGATCCTCTTGTCCGCGCCGACTATCAAGTCTGGAAAACTGCTCCCCAGGATGTGGTCCATTTTGTAACGCCGTAAGTACATGGTACGTAACGCATAAATGGGTCGCGGCCGGCGGTGCGAGGTGAAACCCCGTTGCGGCCTTGGATTTGCGAACAATTGGTGTGGCTTTGCTGCGTCCCGCGCCGACAAGAGCGCAGGCGACAGCCATGAAGGGATGTCAATACGTATCGGCTTCTGCCTCTAATCCCCCGGTAAAGCCGACGGGCTCTCCGCTCGATTTCAGCACGTCCCCGTGGAGTTGGGCAGAGCCGAAGCAGGTCAATCACCGGGAGAAGAAGCATGTCGGTCAACCACACCTTGCGTGCGTGGTTGCGGCGGGCTTTTGGGCGGACCCCTACCAGGTCCGTCGGAAAGCACGGCGCTGGCCGCCGCTTGGTCCGCCCGCGACTCGAAGAATTGGAAAACCGCCTCGTTCTTTCGCATCTCCTTACCGTCACCACCTCGAACGACACGCATGCCATCAACCCGGGCAGTGGGACCGGTTTGGACAGCCGAGGTCAGATTTCCTTGCGCTCGGCCCTGGAAACGGCCGATGCCGTCGGCAGCAGCGCCTCCAATCTATTCACCATCAATGTGCCCTCGGGAACCTACAACCTCACGCTTGGGTTCCTGCAAGTTGGCAGTACGGCCGACGCCGACGTGGTCGTCAACGGGACCGACCTCCCGGCCAACATTGTCATCAAACAAACGGATAATACGGACCCCGTTTTTAATCTCAACCCGGCGCTGAATGCCAATGTGCAAATCGCAATTGCCAGCGTTGAGATTACGGGGGGCAATGCCCAGGCTTTTGGCGGCGGCGGCATCGTCGGGGGAGGCGCGGGAAACAGCCTCATGCTCAACGATGTTATCGTCACCGGCAATGCCTCGCACAACGGTCCCGGCGGCGGCGGGATCGAGTTCGACGGCGGAAATCTCACCCTTACCAATTGCACGATCTCGAACAACACGGCGTTCGGGGGCACGGGCGGCGGCCTGAATTTCCAGCCGCGGAATATCGCCGGCAGCCTGATCATCAACGGCTCGACCTTCACCGGCAATTCCGCCACCCCCACGATCAGCAGTACGGCCGGCCTGGGCGGCGCCCTGTGCGTCAATGGCAGCGCCGGCAACACCTACAGTGTGACCGGCTCGACGTTCACGGGCAACCAGGCCAGTGTCGCTGGCGGTGCGGTGGACAATGCCCATGGCACGCTGTTTTTCAACTTCAACCGCGTGGTCGGCAACAGCGCGCCCAGCGGCAGCGGCCTCTCCAACGCCAGCGCGGCCGACGCCAGCGTCGATGCCAGCAACACCTGGTGGGGCAGCAACCTCGACCCCAGCACCTTGGCGGGCCTGATCGCCGGCCCCGTCACCAGCACTCCCTGGCTGGTTCTGGGAGCCAGCGCCAACCCGAC
>DASZFN010000550.1:0-6195 GCA_035939715.1 Gemmataceae bacterium
GAAATTCCCAGGGGAAAGACAACCCCTTCTTTTATAGGACGCCGTTCGGAAGACGCCAGTCTGCGCCTCGTTCCCAAGCTCTGCCTGGGAACGCACTGTGCCTGAGGCTCCGCCTCGGGAGGCGGAGCCTCCAAGGCAGGGGTTCCCAGGCAGAGCCTGGGAACCAGAGTCGTGGAATGTTGCAATCGCCGCTGGTTCATGCTGTACTGTTACGGTTCGCCAAATCGATTTCCCTGAAGAAGCCTCGAACCATGAATGAAGTGACTCGCCTGCTGCACGATCTGGTGAGATTGCCGAGCGTCAATCCCATGGGGCGATCTCTGCCGGCGGAGATCATTTACGAGCATCGCGTCACAGCCTATGTCGAAGACTTCTTCCGCCGGCTGGGCGTCCGCCATGAGCGGCAAACCATCGCGCCGCAGCGCGACAACATCATTGGCTATACGGATTTACCGGCCCCGCGCCGCACCCTGCTGCTGGAAGCCCATCAGGATACGGTGCCTGCCGACAACATGACCATCGACCCCTTCGGCGCCGCCATCGACCAGGGGCGGCTCTACGGCCGAGGCGCCTGTGACATCAAAGGTGGCATGGCCGCCATGCTCGCCGTGTTCGCACGCATCGTCAGGGAAAAACCGGCTGGGGCAGCCAACCTCGTCATGGCCTGCAGCGTGGATGAGGAGCACACATTTCTGGGCGTGCAACGCCTGGTACAGAAGCCCATGGCGGCGGACATGGCGGTCGTTGCCGAGCCGACGCAACTGCAGATTGTCAACGCTCATAAAGGCGTTTGCCGCTGGTACGTCACGACCAGCGGCCGCGCCTGTCATAGCTCGCGTCCGGAGCAAGGAATCAACGCTATCTATCGCATGGGCAGCCTGCTGAGTGCTATTGAGCGCTACGCGGAAGCGCTGCGCCTCGCCAAGGTGGATCCCTTACTGGGACCAGCAACGCTGAGCGTCGGTCGCATCGAAGGCGGCACCAGCGCCAACACCGTTCCCGATTGCTGTCAGATCGAGGTTGACCGCAGACTGGTTTCCGGTGAAGACCCATTGCAAGCTCCACGCGAGTTGTTCGAGTATTTAAGACAGTTCGAGCCAACGCCCGGATCCTTTTCCTGTTCTGAACCGTGGCTGCATTGTCCCGCTCTGCGGCCCGAGAAAGCCGGTGAAATCGTGGCCCGGCTGGGAGCGGCGATCGACGCCGTTAAAGGAACCCACCAGGTGACCGCGGTGCCCTACGGCACCGATGCATCGAGCATTGCCGAGGCCGGAATTCCAGCCGTCGTCTTCGGACCGGGCGACATTGCCCGGGCACATACCGTAGATGAATGGGTGCCGCTGGATGAAGTGGAAGCGGCGAGCGAAATCCTGTATCGCCTGGCTTGCTCCGGCTGATTAAGCTCTTTAGATTATTGAGGAGCATGCCAAACGCTAAATGGGGAGAGAATGTTGTGAGCATTATTCGTGTCGGTCTGGGGGAAACCAAGAACTTTGCGGAAGGCTATGAGGCAATTTTCGGTAAGAAGAAGCCGGCGCCAGCCAAGTCAGAGAAGAAAAGAAAAAACGCCAGAAAGGCCAAGGCCAAGAAGAAGTAAGGCCGTCAGTCCTTCAGCGAATCATCCGCCTTGTCTGCCCCCTCATCGTCGGTGGATTTCGGTAAGCGCTCGACGTTGGCGCCGCAGCCCTGCAAGGGCGGCACCGCCGTGGGCTTGAAGCTGCTGGCAGGCACGCGCGACAGGGAAGCGTCCGGAGCGGGTGACTGGCTGAATCTCACCCGGTCAAAGCGACTGTCCGGATCACGCGTGAAATCCTTCCAGGCGTTAGCCGTGAGCGGCGGCTGCGGCATAGCGTCTGAGGCTGGTTGCTGCTCGACGTACTGGGTGTAATTGCTGTAGGCGTTGCGCTGGCTGTCGCTCCACGAAATGTAGCGCTCCATCTGGCCTTCCGGCGTATCGATCCCTTCGAGATGAATCAGCGCCTTCGTCCCTGCCGAGGCAAACAGGCAATCGGACACCGACTTGATCTGCGTCGCCACCAAGCCCTTGGCGCCGTTCTCCTTGACGGCCCGCAGCAGGATCAGGTGCTCGGTCAGATAGGTTGTCAGGTGGCTCAGCGTAATGCTGGCGTTGCGACTGGCCGAGGGCTCCTTCGGGTTCGCGTCCATGACCAGCATGGAGCCGTTCAGGGCCAGCAAGGAATCCTCGGCCTTGAATTCAAACGGCCGGCTCACGCGCACTGACAGCATCTGCCCGCTACCGCGCACAAAGCAGCCGGTGATGGTAATCCGCGGATCCTCCTGCTGCGTCGGCTGCGGCATCATCTTCATGACCGCACTCGGATCATTGAGCGTGACCATGGACAGATTGACCCCTTCGCGGGGTTCCAGCGTTGCCAGGCAGTTGCTGAAGCTGCATTGGCCGTCGCCCACGATCATGGCCACCGTCTGGGCCGTGTAACCGGCCTTGTCCGGCGCCAGGCGAAACTCCAGGTTCTCGAAAGCCACCTTGCCGTCGTGCACGCGCACCAGGGCAGCGTCCGGCTCCGGACTTTGGCCGATGGTCAAGATGGGATGGTAACCATCATGGGGACGGATCGTCAGGTTGGCGTTGGCGTCCTTGATGCGCACCGGATCCTCGCGGAGCAGGCCGGTGTAGCGGATCAGAATAACGTCGCCTGGTTGCGCCTCGTCGACGGCCTGGCTCAATTTCTTGTAAGTGTTTGCCCGCGTCTCGGCGTTCGGGTCGACAATTCTCTGCTGGTTTTGGGCGACGGCGTCGGGCCGTTTTGGGTCGGCAAGCCGCGGCAGCGGTTGCGCGTAGAGTTCTCCCCAGGCGCAACGCTGCACGCCGATCATCTGCTGCCTGTCGCGTGCCAGGCGCAACGACGCTTGATCCTTGCGCAGCTCGAAGGCGATACGCGGCTTGTCATCGCTTAGCTCCCGTAGCGGATTGGTTGCCAGCCAGGGACTCGCGGGAGGCTCAACCGATCCCTCGTCCCTGACATAAGGAAAGCGCTGTTTGAAAGCAGCGAGCGTCGTAATGAGATCCTGGGTGTCCGCCTGCGGCGCTTTGGCCCAGAAAGCCCGCAGATTGTGGTAGCAATTTCCGGATCCAACATAGCGCGACCCGGTGCCGGAGCCGCCCCACTGCTCAAACAACACGCCCGGCGTCGCGCCGGCATTGTCTTCTTCGGGATAGGAAAAGACGCAATTGTCCGTGTGAATGGAGAACTCTATGCCGTCCTCAATATGAAAAGCCGCGCTGGCGACAAACGCCGAGCAATTGCTAAGCGTGAGAGTGCGCCGCGGATCGGCATCCTGACCGGTCTTTTTGTCCAGGACGAAAAGGGAATTGCCATAGGTGCCAAATGCGCATTGGAAAGCCTGGACCTTACCCGAGCCAGCCAGGTAAAGCGCATCCTTGCCGCCAGGAAAATAGCAATAGTGTAATTTGACGGCGGGCTCATCTTGCGGGCTATTGCCGAACACGGAAATCGCGCTGACCCGTTCGCGCTGTGTGCTGTCGATTTTGTTCACATAGAATTCACAGCTCCGAGCGATCAGCTGGCCGCCCTGGCGTTCAATGACGCTCATGGGAATATTGCCGCCGAGCGTATCCAGCTCGAAGCGCACACCCCGGATCGTGACACTGCCGGAAAGGATCTTCAGGATCGTCCAGGTGCCGCCTGGCTGGGAGTCGTAAGTCAGCGCCAGCGTGGGCGCGAATTTGGCTTTCGACTGGTCCGGTCCCGGCTCGGGTTCGATCGTCAGGTTCTGGCCCTGAAAGACGAGTGGATGGTCGCGCGTGAGCTTCAGGTTCTGGCTCAAATAAACGTGGGCATTGGGCGTGCTGCGCAGGTATTCCGCCAGGCCCTTGGCGTCCTTGGCGTGATAAGGCAGCGACACGGGCTTGCTTCCGGAGTTTGTACCCTCGGTGTCGCGGGCGGCTTCGGACCCTGCCTGCGACTCCGCATTTTGGACCTTTTCTAGTTGTCCCTGGTTGGAGCCCGTTCGATTCACCGGATTCCGGCTTAGGGGACGAATCTGTCGGCCGGACGGCGGCGCCAGAATCACCACCAGCACCACCAGAATCAGCCCGGCCAAACCTGCGATGAGAAGCGGCCGGGTCCTTTGCGGCCCAAGCAAAGGCGCGTCGACAAAAAGGACCGCATCCGTCACTTCATTCACCGCGCCGAGCTTCTGAGCCAGGACAATCAGGTGCTGCACCAGCTGCTCCGGCCGCTGGTAGCGGTCGCGGGGGTCCTTGGCCATCATGCGCGCCAGCAAGGCCGCCACGTCGTCGGGGATCTGCGCGTTGAGCTGGCGCGGGTCGAGCGGATCGATGTTCTGATGGTGATGGAGTTTCTTGGCCGCGGTTCCCTCGGGCACCGGTGGGTGCCCGGTGAGCATGTGATAGAAAGTGCAGCCGAGCGAATAAATATCGCTGCGCACGTCGGCGTCGCGCGGCTCCAGCGCCTGCTCGGGCGAGATGTAATCGAAAGTGCCCAACGTTACGCCCGACTGCGTCAGGCCGCCGTCGGTGTTCGGATCGAGACTGCGTGCCAGGCCCATGTCAACCAGCTTGGCCCGGCCGTTGGAGCTGATGATAATGTT
This sequence comes from Gemmataceae bacterium, assembly GCA_035939715.1. Lineage (GTDB taxonomy): Bacteria > Planctomycetota > Planctomycetia > Gemmatales > Gemmataceae > DASZFN01. The sequence goes on from DASZFN010000550.1 coordinate 4,615, forward strand.
GGAGGGCTTGATGTCGCGGTGCACGACGCCCCGGGCCGCCGCATGCGCCAGCCCCGTGGCGATCTGCAACATGTAGCCGAGCGCCTCCGGCACCGGGATCTTGCCGCGCTCTTCGAGCAGGGTCTTCAGATTCTCGCCCTCGACCAGCTCAAAGGCGATGAAATGCAGCCCCTGGTCCTCGCCGCAGAAAAAGACGCGGGCGATGTTTTCGTGATCGAGCTTGGCGGCGGCGCGGGCTTCCTGGTGAAAGCGGCGCACGATCTCCGGGTCGGCGGCCATGTCGGGCGGCAGAATTTTCAAGGCGACGATGCGGTCCAGCTGCGTGTCGCGGGCGCGAACGACCGCCGCCATGCCGCCGATGCCCAGCGAGCCGAGCAGCTCAAAGTGCGCCAGGCGCTTGCCGCGCAGCATGTTGGCGAACGCCTCCTCGGCGCGGATGGTTGCCAGCGGCGAGCGTGAGATAATGGTCGGCGTGTTGTCGGTCTGCCCTGCCGTCACGCCAGGAAACAACTCGGCAGCCAATTTGATGACATGGGAAGAAGCCGCGTTTTCCGGCGCCGGCCCGGCTGAACCCGCGTCTGCGGGGCTGTTCTCGGGGCTGTTGTCTGGCTCTGCCATGCAAGTTACGAGCGAGTAATGTGCCCGCCCCTCCTGGGTGCTGCATCAGGCCGTCGCCGCCGGGTTCCATCCCATGGCCTCTCGTCATGCCGCTCAATTCGACACCGGACGCGAAGGGATGTCCGGTCGAAATTCCATGCATGCTCTTCCCCGAGACCAAAGACGTGAGGAGAGGGGAAGTTCGTGAACAAAGGGACCCCCCGATGATAACGAAATGGACAGCCCCCTGTCAACCGGCCGGCCGAAATGAATGGCAAAAAGTAAACGCGGCTGGCCGGCCGCGGCGGAATTGTTGCACAATGACCACAGAGGGAATCATGTCCAAACAGAAATACTTTGCAACCTGTGCCCGCGGCTTCGAAAGTCTCCTGGCTCAGGAGCTACGCGACCTCCGGGCTCTGGATATTGAGCCGGGGCGCGGCGGTGTGAGCTTTGGCGGCGACCAGGCCACCCTGTACCAGGCGAATCTTTGGCTAAGAACGGCTATACGCGTTCTCCGGCCCATTCTGGATGTGCATGTTGAATCGCCCGAAGATCTGTACGCAGCGGTGCAAACCGTCGACTGGTTGCAATACCTGACCCGCGAGCATACCCTGGCCGTCGATTGCAACGTGCGTGACTCGCACATCACGCACTCCCACTACGCCGCCCTCAAGACCAAGGATGCCATCTGCGATCAGTTCGTTGCCCGCGAGGGGGGCAGGCCGAGCGTCGATGTCGAGGAGCCGATGGTTGGTCTGAATTTGCACATCTACAAGGACCAGGCCGTGCTCAGCCTGGATAGCTCCGGCGAATCGCTGCACAAGCGCGGCTACCGTTCCAAGTTGGCGAAAGCACCGTTGAACGAGGCTCTGGCGGCGGGACTGGTGCTCCTGAGCGGCTGGAAACCGGGGACGCCGCTTGTGGATCCTCTATGCGGGTCGGGCACGCTGCCAATCGAGGCCACCTGGATGGCGACGCGCC
>DASZFN010000551.1:0-6828 GCA_035939715.1 Gemmataceae bacterium
CAAGTTGCTCGACTCGGGGATGTGCCTGGGGACGCTTGCCGCGGAAATCGCCGGGCCGCATGTTCTACCTCCGATGTCGAGCAAGGGGCAAAAATCCGGTGGAAAGCTCACTCCTGCAGTTCGCGATGCTCCGAAAAACTAAGAAGGCAGCTGGCGGCTTTCAAGCGGAAGCGTAGCGGTTATGCGATTTTTTCCCGTGGAAACGATAAGACGTAGGGACCAGCACGGCACCAGCGCGGTTACAGGCCGGGGAAGTCCTGCTGGGTAAGAGAAGGAGGAAAAAATGATTTGGAATGACTATTCTCAAAGTACGGGTGGTTCATATAACATAGTTATTGCTGGTCACCACCCAGCGATCAGCCGGCAATAGGGTTTGCGCCGTACGCTCTTCGTCCTTGTGATTGACCTTAGAACCGGTTTGGTCTGACGACATCGCACAAACCAGTTCTGACGCAAATAAGTAATTCACCACACCGCTTGCCTGCATGCTTGTTGAATTACTTTACAAAACCACCTGAAACTATTTTCAATCGGGTAGATTTGGATAGCTCGGTAGACTTGGGTATTTGGCGACGGGGCGGGAAGTGGGCGTATGGTGAGGGCTTTGCGGGGCCGTCGTCTCCTGATTACTGGCGCCTCCAGTGGGATTGGACGGTGCCTGGCCCTCGCAGCCGGCAGGCGCGGGGCGTATGTGGCCGTGGCGGCGCGCTCGGCGGACAAACTTGAGGCGCTCGCCAAGGAAATTGCGGGCCACGGCGGCCAAGCGATCGCCGTTGCCGCGGACGTGACCTGTGCCGAAGACCGCTGGCGCCTGCTGGAGCGCGTTCAGCAGCAGTACGGCGGCCTGGACGTGCTGGTGAATAATGCGGGCGCAGGCAGCTTCGGACATTTTGCCGAGTCCAGCGAGGCAGTGCTGCGGCAGATCATGGAGGTGAATTTTTTCGCGCCCGCCGAGCTAATGCGCGGCGCCCTGCCAATGCTCAAGCAGGGAGAGATGCCGGCGATTGTCAATATTGCCTCCATGTGCGGGCGGCGCGCCTTGCCGGCTTGGTCGGAATATTCGGCCAGCAAATTCGCCCTGTGCGGCTTAAGTGAAGCCTTGCGGGCGGAGTTGGTCCGTTTCGGAGTCGACGTGCTTTTGATCTTGCCGGGGCTGACGCGCACGGGCCTGAGCAGCCATTTGCTGCGCAACCAGGGCCGCATGCGAATTGATTTCACGGCAGGCATGGAGCCCGAACTGGTTGCCGAGCGTATCCTGATGGCCCTGGAGAAGAATCGCTCGGAGACCGTGCTCGGCCGCGAGGCGCGAATGATTCTGTCCTTGAATCGCTTCTTGCCCCGGCTGGTGGATCGGCTCATGGCGAGAAAGGTGCGTCAACTGTACGCCGGGGAAAAGGAAGTTACTGAGTAGTGAGTACCGAGTACTCAGTACCGCGTAACTGAATATTGGGTACCGGGCTATCCAGCCAGAGGAATACGAGGATGTGCGGGATCGCAGGGATTGTGGATTTGAGCGGGAGGCGCCCGGTGCCGGCGGGAATGCTGCAGGCCATGGCGTCCGCGCTCATTCACCGCGGTCCCGATGAGGATGGTTTCTTTGAAGTGCCCGGCGTCGGCCTGGCCTCGCGCCGCCTGAGCATCGTCGGGCTGGCAGACGGCCGGCAGCCGATCTGCAACGAAGACCGCAGCATCTTTGTCGTCTACAACGGCGAGTTGTTCGATTACGTCGAGCAACGGGCCGATCTGGAAAAGCGCGGGCATCGGTTTGCAACCCATTGCGATACGGAAGTCATCCCTCACCTTTGGGAAGAACATCAAGAAGAAACTTTTTTGCGTCTGCACGGCCAGTTCGCCCTGTCCCTGTACGATCAGCGGCGGCAGCGGCTGTTCCTGGCGCGCGATCGCTTCGGCATCTGTCCCTTGTACTGGACCAGGCAGCGCACGCCGGACGGTGAATGGCTGCTGTTCGCTTCGGAGATCAAGGCGCTTCTGGCAACCGGCCTGGTGGAAGCGCGGCCCGACCCGCGCGGCATCAATCAGCTCTTCACCTTCTTCGCGCTTCCCGGCCCTGTGACCTGCTTTGAGCGCGTGCAGGCGCTGCCGCCCGGCCATTTCCTGAGCATTCAGCTTGGCCGCGAGCCAGAACCGGCGCGCGTGCAGGAAAAAACCTACTGGCAGATCGATTTCCCCGACCGCGGCGACGAGGATCCCGGCCGCGATGCCCGGCGCCTGGTCGATGAGTTCGAGGACCTTCTCAAGAGCGCCGTCGAGCGGCGCTTGCGTGCCGACGTGCCGGTCGTTTCTTACCTGAGCGGCGGCGTCGATTCCAGCATTGTCGTGGCCATCGCTTGCCGGATTCGCGGCACGCCCATTCCGACGTTCACGATTCAGATAACCGATCCGACGCTCGACGAAACCAGCGAAGCGGGCGTCGTGGCCCGGCATGTCGGGGCCCGGCCCGTGATCGTCCCCTGCGGGCCTGACGAGGTGGTCAACAATTATCAGCGCCTGATCCGGGCCGCTGAGGGACCGGTGATCGACACCTCCTGCACGGCACTCATGCTGCTGGCCGAGGAAGTCCATCGCCAGCAGTACAAGGTGGCGCTGACGGGCGAAGGTTCCGATGAGTGGTTGGCGGGCTATCCGTGGTTCAAGGCGGAGCGGCTCCTGGGGTTGCTCGATTTCATCCCCGGCTTGCCGCTCAGCCCTGTGGTGCGCAAAGGATATCTGCGCCTGGCCGGAGCGCCGCAATTTCCCTGGGCGCTGGCGCATCGCATCGAGGCCTCCATCGGCGGGCGGAATGCCTGGATGAATATCTACGGCATGATGGCCCTGTCCCGGCTGCGCTTTTTCAACGAGCGGATGCTCGAGGCGCTGCGCGATCACAATCCGTATCAGGATCTCGAACCCAACCTGGAGCGCATCCGCCGCTGGCACCCGTTCAATCGCTCGATCTATGTCGGCGGCCGGGCGCACCTGCCCGGCTTGCTCATGAATGCCAAGGGCGACCGGGTGGCCATGAACTCGTCAGTGGAGACCCGCTATCCGTTCCTGGACGAGCGGGTATTCGACTTTCTGGCCAGGCTGCACCCGCGCTGGAAGATGCGCGGCTTGACGGACAAATACCTTCTGCGGAAGGTGGCGGAGCGTTGGCTGCCGCGCCAGATCGCCTGGCGGCGCAAAGCCATGTTCCGGGCGCCGTTCGATAGCTTCTACAGCGAGCGTGCCCCCGCTTTTGTGGATCAACTGCTCAGCGAGGAATCGATCCGCAGGGCCGGCTATTTCAACCCGGCCGCCGTGACGCACTATCGCCAGGCGTTCCGCGCCATGGGCAAGCGTTCGCCGATACGTGTCACGTTGGAAATGGGCCTGGTGGGTGTAATTGCCACTCAACTATGGCACCAGACCTTTATTGATGGTAATTTAGCTGATTTACCAACGTCAGCCCCCAGTCAGTGGGCGCTGACCCATGGCGTGGAACGCAACGGCAAAGCGCCGGCTGCAAAAGGGAAATATGTCGAGCGCTAAGGTATAGGGCGGAATGAATTCCGCCCTACGAGGGCAACTGAGGGAGCTATGTCCTATTCCCTGGCGACACTCTGGTATGAACGCCACCGCTACTTGCCCGGCGTGCTGGCGGTCGGCTTCAGCGCCCTGCTGATCGCCTTGCAGTGCGGGCTGCTGCTGGGATTGTTCTCCATTACCTCAATTCCCGTGGACAACACCGGCGCCGACATCTGGGTGGGCGCGCCGGAGGTATTGAGTGTCGATCTCGGCCGGCCCGTGCCCGACAGCTATCTGTTGCGCGTCGCCAGTCAGCCCGGAGTTTCCCAGCTGGAGCATTATCTGCAGGGATTCGCCTACTGGAACAAGCCCAGCGGCGGCTTCGAATTGTGCGTGGTGATCGGCTCGCGACTCGAGCACGACGCGCTGGGTGCGATCAAGGAGCTGACCCCGGAGCTGCGGGCGCGGCTTACGGAGCCGGGCGCCATTGTCGTGGATGAATCCGACCTTGGCCGCCTCGGCATCAAGGGCATCGGCGACGTCGCCGAGATCACCGGACAGCGCGTGCGCGTGGTCGGCATTATCAAGGGCGTGCACAGCCTGGCGGGTCCTTATGTCTTCGGTTCGCTGGCCACGGCCCGGCCATTGCTGCGGCTGTTTCCCGAGCAGACGACCTACGTTCTGGCCAAGTGCAAGCACAAGGCCGATGCCCCGGCGATTGTCGAGCGCCTGCGCGACTATCCGAAAATGTCGGCGTTCACGCGCGATGAATTTTCGCTGCGGACACGCATGCACTGGTTGACGAAGACCAAGGCCGGCATCGCCCTGGGACTGGCGGCCGCGCTCGGCCTGCTCGTCGGCGCCGTGGTCACCAGCCAGACCCTTTATGCCGCCACGGCGGCGTGTATCCGGGAATTCGCCGTGCTTCAGGCACTCGGCATTCCCCGCTGGCGCATGGCCATGACCGTGCTGGCGCAGTCCTTCTGGGTCGGCGTGATCGGCATCGGCGTCGCTACCCCGGTGGTCATTGCCTTGAAACAGGGCGCGGAGATCATCCGCGCGCCGTTGCAATTACCGTCGTGGCTGTTGGCCTCGGCAGTGGCCGTAACCATGACGATGGCGCTGCTGTCCGGCCTGGCCGCCCTGCGCTCGCTGCGCCTGGTAGAGCCGGCAACGTTATTAAGATAGGCTGTTTGTAGGGCAGGTTTTCAACCTGCCCCTTTGTAGGGCGGGTTTCAACCCGCCGCTTAGGGATGGGGCAGGTAGGAAACCTGTCCACACAGCAAGGCACGCTTTTACGTGCCCCACGCAATGGTTGAGGGTAAGGAGACGCCTTGATGTTATCCGAAAGGCCAACACTCAGAGCCACGGGCCTGACGCGCTCGTTCGGCAGCGGCGAGGTGGCGACCGTCGCCTTGCACGAGGTCTCGCTCGACCTCTATAGCGGCGAGTTCACGCTGCTCATGGGACCGTCGGGAAGCGGCAAGTCCACCTTGCTGGCGGCGTGCTCCGGGCTGCTGCGCCCCGATAACGGCCAGGTTTTCGTCATGGGCAAGAACATCTGGCACATGACCGACCGCGAGCGCGAGGCGTTTCGACTGAAGTACTTCGGCTTCATCTTTCAGGGATACAATCTGTTCCCGGCGCTGACGGCGCGGCAGCAACTCGAGATGGTGCTGCGCTGGGGCGAAGGCGCGAGTGCCCGCGAAGCCCGCCGCCGGACCGACGAGATGCTCGCGCTGCTCGGCCTGACGAAGAAAGCGAATTTGCGGCCGATCCACCTTTCCGGCGGCGAAAAACAACGCGTGGCCATTGGCCGCGCTTTAATTAAAGAACCAGCCTTCTGTTTTGCCGATGAGCCCACCAGCGCGCTCGACTGGGCACACGGCGAGCAGGTGATCGAACTGCTCCGCCATGCCGCCCGCGAACGCGGCACCACCGTCCTGGTCGTGGCTCACGACTCGCGTATCGTGCCGTTGGTCGACCGTGTCTTGCACCTGGAAGACGGCATCCTGGCGGAGCCGGAGCCGGCACGGACCTCGGAATCATGGAGTGCATCATGAAAGGGAAATACTTTCGTGTCTCGATATGGCTGCTGGGCATCGTCGCCCTGGCTGTGAGCCTGGTGGGCGCCAATCTCGCCCTGAACACGCGCGCCGGCGTGGCCGCGGCGCGGGAGGAGAACGGCGGCGGCGCAGCGCAGGCTGCGCCGATTGAGGGCGCCGTCTGTATCGCTCACGTCGATGTTGAGGCGCGCATAACCGAACTGTACCCGAGCCTTCCGGGCCGGGTTGCCGAAGTGCTGGCGCGCGAAGGCCAGGCCCTGAAAAAGGGGGCTGTTATCTTCCGCATGGAGGATCGTCCAGCGCGCTACCTGTTGACTCAGGCCGAAGCCGAGCTGCGCGCCGCCAAGGCGCGGCTCAATGATGCCCTCAAGCTTCCCGACAAACGCAGGTCGCAGGTGGCGCAACAGACTCAGGCCATTATCGCCAAACAGAGCCTGCTTTCTGCGGCGCGTTCTGATATGACCCGGCTGCAAAAATTGGTAGGCAGAGAGTTGCAGCCCAAAGAGGATCTTAGTGCCGCCGAGGATAGAGTGAAAGCGGGCGAGGCGGCCATCAAGGTGGAAGAAGAGAAGTTGCGGGAGCTTGGCCTGGTTGATCCCGATAACGACATCTCCCGGGCCAAGGCTGATGTCGCCGGTAAGCAGGCGCAGTTTGACAACGCTCAATTCGCGCTTGAGGAGTGCAGGGTCAAGGCCCCCTGCGACGGCGAAGTGCTGCGCCTGCAGGTCAGCGCCGGCGAATGGCTCGGCGCCATGCCGAAACAGTCGGCCGTGCAATTCCTGCCCGCCGGTCCGCGCATCGTCCGGGCCGAGGTGGAGCAGGAGTTCGCCAACCGCGTCAAGGAGGGCCAGGTGGCGGAAATTCACGACGACAGCAAGACCGGCCCGGTCTGGCACGGCAAGGTCGTGCACATCTCCGACTGGTACACGCACCGCCGCTCCATCGTCCAGGAGCCCTTGCAGTTCAACGATGTCCGCACGCTGGAGTGCATCATCCAAATCGATCCGCACGCGCAGATGCCCAAGATCGGCCAGCGTGTCCGGGTCATGCTGGGATCCGCGGCACAGAAACAAGAAGCCGCTAAGCAGTAGCGTAAGCAGCATCCGCAGCCCGCAGCGCAAGCAAGGGACGCGTGCTTTCTCATCTTTGCAGGAACCAGGACCCCTGCCGGCTTGTCCGGCAGGTGAAGCAGTTCAGCGGCTAAGGAAAGCTCAGCCGAGTTAGCCCTGACCCCTGCCGGCTCGTCCGGCAGGTGAAA
>DASZFN010000552.1:0-5285 GCA_035939715.1 Gemmataceae bacterium
CGCCTGCAACGCTCGGCAGCTGGCGCAGCTCCTGGTCCCGCCGAACCCCTCGCGGCGCCGGTCGAGCCGATGCTGCCGCTGGGTGATTTCCGTATCGTACGCGTGATCGGCCGGGGCGGCATGGGTATTGTTTACGAAGCCGAGCAGATGTCGCTGGGCCGGCGCGTGGCGCTGAAGGTGCTCCCGTTTGCGGCCGCCCTGGACGACAAGCACTTGCAGCGCTTCAAGAACGAGGCCCAGGCGGCCGCCAGCCTGCATCACCAGAACATTGTTCCGGTCTACTTTGTGGGCTGCGACCGCGGCGTGCATTACTACGCCATGCAGTTCATCGACGGCCGGACGCTGGCAGCGATGATCGCCGATTTGCGACAGTTCGCCGGTCTGGGGGAAGAAGAGACCGGCCATGCCGACAAGCCCGTGCATGGCTCTACGCAACTGGCTGCGGCTGGTAGCGAGCAGAAGGAGAATGTGTCCATCACCTTTGCGCCCGGAACAGATTCTGCCGCGGCGACGCCCGTGCCGGCGAACCTGCCCACCGAACGGTCGATCACCAGCCATGGTTACTTTCGCACGGTGGCAAACCTTGGCGTGCAGGCTGCCGAGGCTTTGGAGCACGCCCACCAGATGGGCGTGGTGCACCGTGATATCAAACCCGCCAACCTGCTGGTGGACGGGCGCGGCAATTTGTGGATCACCGACTTCGGTCTGGCGCAGATTCAGGAAGACACGCGGCTGACGAGGACGGGCGATCTGCTGGGCACGCTCCGTTACATGAGTCCTGATCAAGCGCTGGGCAAGCGCCTCCCGCTCGATCCGCGCACCGATGTCTATTCACTTGGCGTAACGCTGTACGAAATGCTCACGCTGCAACCGGTGTTCGGCGGGAAGAACCGGCAGGAGCTGCTGCAGCAGATCACCTTCGACGAGCCCAGCCCGCCGCGGCGCTTGAATCCGGCCATTCCGGGCGATCTGGAGACAATTGTTCTCAAAGCCTGTGCCAAGAACGCGAACGAGCGTTACGCCAGCGCCCACGAGCTGGCACAAGACTTGCGCCGCTTTCTCGAAGACAGGCCCATCCACGCCAGGCGACCGACGCTTATTCAGCGGACCCGGAAGTGGACACGGCGGCATCGGCCGATGGTCATGGCCGGAACGCTCGTTTGCGCCGCGGCAATCCTGATCGCAGGGGGAAATTACGTCTGGTTGGGGCGCAAGCAAGGGGAAGCGGTTCGTGCCGTTCGCGATATCATGGAACGAGCCCAAGTGCTACAAACGCAGGTCAAGTGGCCGGAAGCATTGGAGGTCGCGCTCCGGGCCGAGGACTTACCGCAACTGGCGGATTGCCGCGCGGACCAGAAACAGCGCCTGCAAGACTTGCTCCGGGACCTGCGCCTGGTCGTGCGTCTGAACGAGGTTCGTCTCGGAGGGACCGCGGTGCAGCATGATCGCTTTGACAACGCGCTGGCCGATGAGCAATATCGCCTGGCCTTCCGCGAGAACTACGGCATGGATATGGACGCTCTATCCGTGACCGAGGCGGTGCAGGCTCTTCTGTCGCGCCCGCGGGAAGTTCGGGAAGAATTGGCGGCGGCTCTCGATGCCTGGGCGCATGTGCGCAAACTCAACGCTCCGTCTGACCCGCAGAGCTGGAAACATCTGCTCGCCATCACGGCTGCAGCCGATGCCGACCCGCTTCGCAACCGCCTGCGCGAGACGGCAGCACAGGCGCCAATGGATAGAAAGGCGTTGGCGGATCTGGCTGCCTCCGGCGACGTGGTCGCGCTGCCGCCGCGAAGCCTCTGTTTTCTTGGGGACGAGCTGCTGAAGTGCGGCGCCATCGACAAGGCTGTGGAGTTGTTGCGACAGATGCAGCAAAAGCATCCGGCTGACTTCTGGATCAACAACCAACTGGCCAACTACTGCACCAGGACCAAGCCGCCGCAGTGGGGCGAGGCGCTGCGGTTCTTCTCGGCGGCGCTGGCCATCCAGCCACAGAGTCCGGGGGCGCATCTCAATGTTGGTTTTGCCCTGGCCAATCTGGGAAAATTTACCGAGGCCGCGCAGGAGTACCAGGAAGCGCTGCATCTCAAGCCGGATTATGCCGGCGCCCATTGGAACCTGGCTAACGTCTGGTTCAGGCTCGGCAAGAGGCGCCAGGCCATGGCTGAATATCGTGAGGCCATCCGGCTCCGGCCTGATAAGTCGGCTATCCATTACGACCTCGCCATCGCACTTAATGTTCAGGGCCATAAACCGGGGGCGGTGGCGGAATATCGCGAAGCCATCCGGCTCCAGCCTTCCCATGCCAAAGCGCACTGCAACCTGGGCAACCTTCTTGGCGAACTGGGTGACCCAAAGGCAGCGATGGCGGAATATCAAGAGGCCATCCGCAACGACCCCGGTTTGTTCGAGGCGCATGACAACCTCGGCGGCGCGCTGGGCCGGCAGGGTAGGCTGGTTGAGGGCGAGGCGGAACATCGAAAGGCCATTGCCCTTGAGGCGGACCAAGCCAATCCCCACTACAACCTGGCCGTCAACCTGGAAGCGCAGAAAAAAACTCCCCAGGCTATTGCTGAATACCGCGAAGCCCTTCGCCTGCGGCCTGAATATGCCGAAGCCCACTGCAACCTGGGCCTTCTCCTGGAGGAGCAGGGTAAGCTCGTTGAGGCCATGGACGAATACCTTGCCGCCATCAAGGGCAACCCGAAATTCCCCAATGCCCACATGTGCCTGGGGCGAGTGTGTGCCAAGTTGGGGCAGTGGCAGAAGGGGGTTGCGCACCTGTCAAAAACCCTTGACCTCAAGGCAGATTATCCACGCGCCCGTTTCAATCGCGCTTACGCGCTCGCCGTGCTGGGCAATTGGGACGAGGCTGCCGCCGACCTGGCGCCGGGCGGCATCGAGGCGGAGCCGCTCACAGACGTTTACTTTCAAATCGCTTGCTTGCGGCTGCTGGCAGATGATCGGAGCGGTTACCGCCATGTCCGCAAGCAGACCCTGGAGCACGTACGCACGGCAAAGGGGGTTCCGGCGAGCGACCCGGCTTTTCTGGCCGGCCGCACGTGCGCTGTCTGCCCGGAAGGGGATTGCGACCCGGCCCAGATCGTGCGTTGGGCCGAGCAAGCATTTGACCGTCATCCCAAGGCTCCGTGGCGCTTAATGAACCTGGGCCTGGCTTATTATCGAGCAGGACACTGGGAGGAAGCAGTACGGTGCTGCCGGGAATCCGTCGCTCACGGCCCCCGCTGGAATGGGGTTGTTCTGAACTGGCCGGTGCTGGCCATGGCTTTGCACCGCCTTGGCAAGACGGACGAGGCGCGTCAGTACTTGCAAAAAGCGGCACAATGGCGGGCGGGAGTCACGCAGGCGGATCGCCGGCAGAAGGGTTTGATTTACCCGCCATCGGTGTGGCTATCCGATTGGTTGGCATTCCAACTCCTCTTCCGCGAGGCCGAGGCCCTGACCACGAGAGTTACCCGTGTCTTCGAGCCGGCCGATGACTTGCCTTAACCAGTAGCTGAATTCGCCAGAATTCAGCTAATCGCCTTGGAACCTCTCTTCAGTCTTGCTCGCGTAGGATGAACGCCTGCCCAAGTGCGCCACGCTCATCGTGCTGTCGTGCGCCCTACAGCCCGACATTTTAGCGAGGTCCTCGCTCAGGCGTTTTGAAGTTGGGCTCTTGAATAGTGCAATACCACGGCCTTGTGCCGTGGTCGGTTATGTTGGTTTCTACGCAAGGCGCGCTCGTGCTCTTTGCGGATGCCGCGGCCTTGTGCCGAGGTATTTCACGTTTGCTTCTGGCAAGCGACGCATAGCAGGTAACGTGAGCGACCACGGCACAAGGCCGTGGCATTGAAAATACCTCGCGTAAGCAGGTTTGACTGAAAAGCGCAACTTCAAAACTCACGCGTCGGGTTAGTAGGCTGCGAATCGCTAAGGCTGATTTCGAGAGAGCCGGAAATCCTGCTTGCGGAATATTTCCTTTCGCGCGTCCCTATCTTCCATCCTTTCGTGACCTGATTGAGGGCGGCTTCTGGCAGGTGTAGCCGAGCGCCGGATGGCCTCCGCGATCCAGGCGGAGCGCTCACCAACTCGGCCAGGCCGGCGCTCGACCTGCGCCTTTTTACGGGAACTCATCGTGAGTGACGTGTTGGCTCTGGATCGGCAGAAGGAGGTTATCCATGTTCGGCTTTTCGCGAAATTGGTGGCAGGGACTGAGCTTTGGTAGTCCTGAGGTCAAGCGTCGGGCAAGGCAAAACAACAAGAGACTTGCTCGGCAGCGGCTCCGGCTTGGGCTGGAGGCTTTGGAAAACCGGACGCTGCCAAGTGTTGCTTTCTCCTTCACCGGATATCCCCGTTGGGATGAGCAAGGGCCGGGTCCTTTGGTCGAGTCCAGCGGCATGCTGGATTCGGGTGCGGTTCAGTCTATCGCGGTTGCCGCAACCCCCCTAGGACCGGAGGTCTACCTGGGCACGGCCAATGGCGGGGTTTGGAAGTCCTCCACGACTCTGAATCTGAACGATCCAACCACCTACCAATGGAATCCCCTGACCGATAAGCAGACTTCCTTATCGGTCGGTTCCATGGCCGTTGACCCGATGGACCCCACGGGGAACACCCTTTGGGTCGGCACCGGGGGAGTTAGCAGTGCTGGCCGTTCTGGAATCGCGGCCGGACTATTAAAAACGACGAATGGCGGCGAAACCTGGACTCAAATGGCTTCCGCCAGCCTGGGCGGCACAACGATTAACAACGTCGCACCAACGAATTACACGGACCCGATGACGGGACATGAAGACATCGTGGTGGCCGCCGGCTCCGACATATGGTTCAGCAATGACGGGGGCAACACTTTTACCCAATCCCTTCTCGGTTCCGCGGACGTTGACGTGATATCGGACCCTGCCTTCGGGAGCACGCGTGTCTTCGCTGCTATAGCGGGTTACGGAGTCTTTGAAAGTGACCAGGGCGGAGCTCAATCTACGTGGTTCCGAGTCGACACGAATCAAACCCAGCTCAGCCAGGCCGCCCACATCAAGTTGGCCGCCTGGGCCGACGGCCGGGGAACCGAACTCTATGTCGCCACGAGCGTGAATAATCAGCAAAATAATGTCGACAACCTTACGGCCGTCTTTCAGGCCATAATCCCGAGCCAGGGGCAACCCACCTGGACCAGCCTTCCAGCCATCCCGAATACCGGCTCCTATTTCTACTACCCCTATTTCGCGATGGCAGTCGATCCCCTGAACACCGATGTCGTTTATGTGGGCGGCGGCAATGGGGGA
>DASZFN010000553.1:0-2212 GCA_035939715.1 Gemmataceae bacterium
ACAGCGCTGAACCTGTTCGTGCTGCCGCTGCTGTACCGGCGCCTGGGGCGAACGACGGCGCCGACAGTCTAAATCCCCGTGCGTGGGCCGGCAGCGAACGTCGCGGGAAAATGGATTGCATTGCGCTCGCGAGTTTTACACACACACCCGGCTTTGCAACGCATTGCCAAATTGGCAGGGCGCGGGAACAGTTCCGCCAGCCCGGGGCGTGTGGCGGGGTTGGCTTGCTATCGCCCGAAAAGTGCGAATTCCGTTCGCGTTTCCCTAACGGCTAGTCAACAAGCGGTTTGCGCAATGCCAATGTGGGCGGCTAGTTTTTGCAGCGTCTGGTCTACGGCGCCGTACAGGCGGTCAATGGTGGCCCGGCGCGCGTTGGGGATGGCGTTGTCGGCCGTGTAGGGCTCTAGGGTGGCGCTGGTCAGCGGCCCATAGAGACGATGGTACAGTTTGAGGTACAGGACGGCCAAGCGGTAGGTCTGGTCGGTGAGCCGATAGGTGTGCGTGTGCGGCAGACGTTCGATCAAGCCCTTGCCGCGTAGTTTGCCGAGATCATAACGGAGTTGGCTGAGCGTGTAGGACGGTTGCCCCAGGGCCGCGCGCACGTGCCCGAGCAGGTCCTTGGTGCGGAAGCAGCCCTGGGCCAGCAGATAGACGAAGGCGGTCAGGGCGTGCAGGACGGCCAGCAGCCGCGGGTCGTCCAGGCGCAGCCCGGGCGTACGCCGGCCGCTGGGCGACACGCTCGGCTGGCGCAGGCGCTCCATTTGCCCGTGATCGACGTAGGTCTCCAGGATGTCTTGCTGGGCGTTGTGATAGCGCTCGATGCTGCCGGCGAACGCGGCGCGCACCCGCGGCAGGTTCTGAATGTTCTTGGGCAGGTTGAGGTCGGTCAACTGCGCGCAGGTGACTTCGGTGCGCAGCAGCTGAGCCTCGCGCACGTACTGCTTGATGGAGGTCCAGTCAAAGCCGGTGAGGATGACCGGCGTGCCAAGCATGGAGACCTTGACGCGCGACTCGGTGGTCCGGGGTCGGAAGGCTCGGCGGCGGAAGATAGTGGCCACCTTGTCGGGCCGGCCCAGCCAGCGGTTGTGGTCCAGCAGACGCTGGAAGAAACGCGCCAGGTTGAAGCCTTCGCGGAACACGAGGTTGTGGCAGTACTCGACCTGGGTCAGGAACCAGCGGTGCTGCAGGTACGGCGGCCAGTCCGGTTGCCGCAGGCGCGGCACGAACTCGTGCACCAGCGGCCCGACGGCGGCGGCGATGTCGTCAGGCCCAAAGGCGTCAGCCAGTTCCTGCAAGCGGCCGGGGTCGGCGCAGGCGGTGAAGGCGTTGTCGGACCGGCGAAAGGCGATGCCCTCGGCGCTCAGGCGGGCGGCCAGCCAGTCGTGGCCGTTCAGCCACAAGCGGGCGTTGAACGGGAAGTAGGGGCAGACGCGCAGGAAGATGCGACCGCATTGCGGATGTTGCAGGTAGAAATAATAGAGCCCGACCCAGCGGCGGGTCAGGTCGACGAAATCGCCGCGCTTCGCGTAGCTGACGGCAATGCGTTCCGGCTCGCGGCAGCGGAGGATGACGGCCAGGCCGGGTTGTCCGGCCAGGCGCTCGTAATACGGTCGCACGAGGTCCTCGCGGCGGGTGCCCTTGTCTACGTCAACGATGTCGACGCCCCGGGCCGCCGCTTCGTGTTGCAGCCAGCGATGATACTCCCCCGACAGGGCCACGAGGGAGCGGTGGTTGACGGCTTGGCCGCGCTGCTCGAAGAAGTTCTTGACCGTCAAGCCGCTTTGCAGGGGCTGAATGATCCCGGAGCAGAGGATGCGGTCGAAGCAGGAATAGGCGAAGCGGACGGAGTCGCGGTGGTGGTGCATGAAGTGGTTCATGATGGACCTCCCGGGGTATTTGGGTCGGTCCACTCGCTATACCACGCACCTGCCGGCTCAGCCACAGGCTGTATCAGGGGATATCAAGGGGGAACCCCTTGGCTGGCGGAACTGCCCATGTCTGTGGCGCAAGTACCGTCGTGGCAATGACTTCGTGCCCTGTACCAGTTCCGCCACGTTGGCGGAACTGGTACCGTCGCTAGCGGACTTCCCTGTAGCGGGGTCAATTCGTAGCAAAGCTGTTTGCCGGCGAACCGTCTGCCGTGACCTCGGCGGGACCTTTGGCAATAGACCGGGAACGGCTGGCGGACCGGCAGGAATCGTTCAATGGGGGG
>DASZFN010000554.1:0-18820 GCA_035939715.1 Gemmataceae bacterium
CGCTGTTCTCCAAGAAAGAGCAATCAAGGTCGCCCGCAAGTAACAATGCCTCACGCAAGGCTAGCAAAAAAACATGCGGTACGTCAAGGCACTGCTATTTCCAGGCGACGCGCAGACCGCACAGCAACAGCAGACAGTTTCGAGCGGCAGGCCACCACCAGACGGATTCGGTTCCAAGCGTTGGAAATACCCAGCAGCCGCAATCCGGCTCGCTCAAGTGCCCCAGCGCGTACACGAGCAGCGCGAACAGCAAAACCGTCAGGATAAGCCCCGCCTCGCGGACCGTTTTGCCTGACAGCAAGCAGGCGGCACAGGTCAATTCCAACCATGGCAGAAACGCGCCGATTGACAGGGCAACCTGATGCGGCAAACCAGAGCGCGCCTGCACGAGATTGCTGAAGCTGTGCAAGTCCGTGACCTTGGTTAGCGCAGCCATGAGGAAGACACAGGCAAGCATATACCGGCACACCAGGCCGGATGCTCTCCACCAGCCGCGCGGCGCGGTTTGCTTATCTGCCGTGGGTGCGGGGTAGCCCATTGGTATCCCACTCGTTCCAGCCATTGGGGTAGATCCTGGTCTGGGTAAGGCCTTCCTGATGCAGGCGAATGGCGCTCCAGAGACTCTTGCCGCAATCCTTCGATTTGCAATAGACGACGATGGCCCCCGCCCCCTGCAATTGCTGTTTCCGCGCGGCCAGCCGTTCGGCAAACTCTTCGTAAGGCATGCTGATCGCGCCGGCAACGTGGCCGAATTCATAATCGGTCGACGACCGAACATCGATGAACAAGGCGCCCGGATCCGACCAGAGAGATTTGGCCTCGGTCAGGTTCAAGAGCGGAATGCCGGCGACCGCAGAGGAATCCGCAGGCACCACGGCGTCTTTGTCTTTTTCGCGTACAGCAAGCGACCAGGAGGAGTAGCCTGCCATGGCTGCACTTACCATCAGGATGCGGACGAAATTAGCAAGTCTCATGTCGGAACGGCCTTGAAGGCAATCTTAAGCATTCGGCACAAGTTGCTCAGCCGAATTCCTGCGAATTCGGCTACGAATGGCGAGGTTCGATCTTCAGAACGCCAGGTACGGCTTGATTGCTTCCTTGTCCATTTCCGCGCTATTGCCCCGCATGACGATGGCGCCCTTTTCCATTACGTAGCAATAGTCGGCCAGCTTGAGAGCGAACTCGAAGTATTGCTCGACCAGCAGGATGGTGACGCGGCCGGCTTCCTTCAAAGAACGCAGCACTTCCCCGATGAGCGTAATGATCGACGGCTGGATGCCCTCCGTCGGCTCGTCAAGGATCAGCAGCTTCGGCTCGGCGACCAGGGCGCGGGCGATGGCCAGTTGTTGCTGCTGGCCGCCGCTCAGTACGCCGCCTTTGCGGTCCAGCATGTCTTTCAACATGGGGAAATAATCCAGAACCTCGTACAGCACGCTGGTCCGCTTCGACGGGTTGGCCAGGAAACCGACCTGGAGATTTTCGCGCACGGTCAGTTGCGGAAAGATCTCCCTCCCTTGCGGCACGTAGCCCAGCCCCGCGCGAGCGCGTTTATCCGGCGAGGCACGGGTCAGGTCCTTGTCTTCGAAGATAACCTGGCCGGAGCGCGGCCGCAGCAGACCCATGATGCTCTTGAGCAAGGTGGTCTTGCCCACGCCGTTGCGGCCCATGAGGCAGACGACCCTGCCGTGCTCCACCTCCAGGTCCACGTCGCGGAGGATAAGCGTCTCACCGTACGCCACTTGTAGCTGCTTGATGCACAGCATGATCTTGCCGGTCCTGTCCGAGGTAAACTTGAATCACTTTCGGATCGCGCTGCACTTCCTGCACGGTCCCCTGGCAGAGCGTCTTGCCTTCGTGCAAAACGGTCACGGTGCGGGCAATCTGGCGGACGAACGTCATGTCATGATCGATCACCAGCAGCGTATGCTTGCGCGCCATGGACAGCAGGAGTTCGCCGGTGCGCTCGGATTCTTTCGGCGTCATGCCGGCCACCGGTTCGTCCACGAGCAACAGCTCCGGGTCCTGGGCCATGAGCATGCCTAACTCCAGCCATTGTTTTTCGCCGTGCGCCAGGAGGCCAGCCAGGTGATAAGCCTTGGCGGTCAAACCGATCGTTTGCAGGATGTCGTGAACGCGATGATGCCCGTTCCGTGAAAAGACTCCGGCCAGGGTCGACCACACGCCGCGCGGCGAGCGTGCTGCCAGGGTCAGGTTGTCGAGCACGGTGGAGCTTTTGAAGACATTCGGGGTCTGGAATTTGCGGCCGACGCCCAGGCGGGCGATGCGCTCCTCGCTCAAGAAATTTATTTCACGGGGCGGCTGGTCACGGGCTTGAAAGATAACCCGGCCGTCATTCGGCCGCAACTTGCCTGTGATCACGTCGAGGAGGGTGGTCTTGCCAGCGCCGTTGGGTCCAATCACGACGCGTAGCTCGCCGCGCTCCATGCGGAAGTTAAGGCAATCCAGGGCCTTGAAGCCGCCGAACTTGACGGTGACGTCTTCGACGCGAAGGATTTCCTCCGGAACAATCTTCGATTGAAAGCCCATGATCAGGTTCCTTTCAGGTCGCTGATGATTGCCTTGACTTCATGCGGCTGCGCTAGCTTTGCGTGAGTCTCATCCGTGACGGACGAAGGTCGCGGCAGGGCAGAGTTAACCTCTCTCTGCGCAGCCGGGGCCGGGTTTTGTTTTTCTGAAGCCGGGGCTGCTTGGGGAAGAATCCGCAGAAGTCGCTTGCCAACACTCCGCAAGCCACCGAGGATGCCCTCAGGCAGAAAGAGGACCACACCAATGAACAGGGAACCCAGGATGACCGGCCAGGCCTCGCTGTATTTGTCGTTGAAGTACGTATTCGCGAGGCCGACCAGCACGGCGCCCAGAATTGCACCCACCAGCGTGCCGCGTCCCCCAGCCGCCACCCACACGACTACTTCAATCGACCAGGCAATGCCGAGGCTGTCTGGTCCCGTGGTGCCGTAGGCGGACACAAACAACGCCCCGGCCAACCCGGCAAGAGCCCCGGAGATGGCGAAGATAAACGTCTTGTACATGGCGGTGTTGTAGCCGAGCGCCAGCACCCGGTTTTCATTGTCGCGAATGGCGGTGAGAATCTTGCCAAACTTGGTATGCACCAGAATCGCGCAGCCCACGAAGCAAATGACCAGCACCGTGGTCACGAGAAAGTACATATCGGCCATGACAAATTTGTGTCCGAACAGCTCGAGCTTCGCCAGGTAGGTCATGCCCACCACGCCGCCCGTGTAGGGTTGCTGATTGACGACCAGCGTGTAGACGGCGAGCACCAGCGCTTGCGTGATCAGCGCAAAGAAAACCCCCTTGATGCGCAAGCGAAAAGTGACCAAGCCGAAGATGGTGGCAACGACAAGCGGCAGAAGCACGGCCAGCCCCAAGGCCAGCCAGATATTGACCAGCGGTGCGATCCAGGCCGGCACGCCGGGAAGGCGACAGTAGTCCATGAAATCCGGCATGGCCATGTCGGGACCGGCGAGCAAGGGCTTGCCGGCGGCATGCGCAGCTTGTTGAAGCTTGAGCGAATAACCGACTGCATAGGCGCCGAGACCAAAATAAAGGCCTTGCCCCAGGCTTAAGAGGCCGGTGTAACCCCAGATGAGATCCACGCTGAGGGCAAACAGAGCCAGGGCCATGTACTTGCTGAACAGCGGCAGCCAGTACCGACTCTTTACCGTAAAGCCGGGCACATAAAGCGCTGCCAGGAACAACAGCAGAAGCAGCAGCCCCAGAATGGTGAGGCGGCGCGACGAACCGGACGCAACAGGGACATGCGAATTCATGCTTGCCATGGGCACGGCTACGGCAGGCTCAGTCATAAGTTCGCTCCTTGGAAGCGAACAGGCCGGAGGGCCGGTTCAGGATGAAAATCACCACCCCGACCAGCACAACTACCTTGGCCATGGACGTGTTGCCGAGCAATTTCTCGATGATGCTGTTTCCCGTCCCGATGATCGCGCCGCCCCCCACGGCGCCGGCAAGCTGCCCCATCCCGCCCAGGATGACGACCATGAAGGCATCCACAATGTAGTCGTTGCCCATCGTGTACTTGACGTTGTAAAGATGAGCCAGAATGCAGCCGGCAATACCCGCCAGTCCCGTCGCGAACGCAAACGTGAGCGAGTCAACGCGGCGCGTGGAGATGCCCATCGCCGACGCCATCGGCCGATTTTGCACGACGGCGCGGATCTTGAGACCGAATGAGGTGCGGTAGAACCACAGATACACAAGAAGCAGACAAAACAAAGTTACGCCAAAAATGAAGAGGCGATAAACCGGTATCGTGATGGTTGTGTTTGTTATTGTCCAGCCGCCTTGCAGAGCTTCGGGAAGATGCATGGGCTGAAGGTTTGCCCCGAAACCGAGCTTGACAACCTGCTGGATTATCAGGCCAACACCCCAGGTTGCCAGCAAGCTGTCAAGGGGTCTCTTGTACAGAAAGCGGATCAAGCACTTCTCCAGCATGAAACCCACGAACGCAGTCACAAAAAATGCTGCTGGAATGGCGAAGTAAAGGCTTAAGCCAAGTCCAAAATCCGTCTGCCAGTCGCGATGCAAGAGCTGTCCCAGGTTACGAACCAGAATCGGAATGGCCTGCCGGTCGGTGCAAAGGAACGCGGTATAAGCCCCGAGCATCATCATGTCGCCGTGCGCCATGTTGATGACGCGCATGACGCCGAAGGTGATGGCCAGGCCGAGGGCTGTCAGGATGAGGATGGAGCTGAGACTGAGACTATTGGAAAGAACTTCGGCCCATTCCGTGCCGGTCATCTGGCGCAGGCGGTCCAGCAGCCAGCCGCCCGTCAACCAGAGAAAGAGGGCTGCCAGAACGACATAGAAAGCAGTCTTCAAAGCACGCGAGCGCGCTCTGCCCGACAACGCAAGGACGTTCATTCGGCACTCGGGAAATAAGCCCCTTCACAACGGGGGCCGGTACGTTTCCTGGAGAGCACTCCTCATTCATGTCCACGACTCCCCGGCGGAGAGGTCGAGAGTGAGGAGTGGGATAAGCCGATGTTCACTCTCCTTCCCGCGGGGCGGGAAGGAGAGTGAACATGTCAGCACTTATTTCGGCAGCACCTTCACGTCGGCGCCCTTGGTCACGCCGTCCTTGGTCCAGTCACAGTGCCAGCCCGGGAAGGCGACCTGCGGATACGGATCCGGCTCGATCAGGTCGGTTTTGAAGATGACATCAAACTGCTTGTCATCCCGGGTCTTGCCCATGAGGAACGGCTTGTAGGTGTGCTGGGTCTTGGGATCGAGCTTGACCTTGCCGCCTGGCGCCTCGAATTCAATACCGGTGTGCAGCGCCTCGCGGACCTTGTCCACCTCGGTGCTGCCGGCCTTTTCGACGCCCAGCTTCCAGAAGTAAACTTGCATGTAGGCGGCCTCGATCGGATCGTCGGTAACGCGATCGTCGCCGTACTTGGCCTTGAACTTCTTGACGAACTCCTTGTTCTTGGGGGTGTCGATGCTCTGGAAGTAATTCCAGGCCGCCAGGTGGCCCTTGACCTTGGACGGGTCGAGGCCGCGCAGCTCGTCCTCGCCGACGCTGACAGCGACAACCGGGATCTTGTCGGCCGTGATTCCTTGAGCGGCCAGCTCGTTATAAAAGTTCACGTTGCTGTCGCCGTTAATCGTGCTGAAGATCACGTCCGGCTCCGCCTTCTTGATGGCCTGCACGACGTTCTGGTATTCGAGGTGGCCCAGCGGCGTGTACTTCTCGTCCACCGCCTTCATGCCCTTGGACTCGAGATAGCGGACGATGATCAAGTTTGCCGTGCGCGGGAAGATGTAGTCCGAGCCCAGCAGGTAGAAGCGCTTCTTATTGCCGCCGGCAGAACCCATCAGCCACTCGACGGCCGGCAGAATCTGCTGGTTGGGCGCCGCCCCGGTGTAGACGACGTTCTTCGAGCACTCGTTGCCTTCGTATTGAACCGGATAGAAGAGCAAGCCGTTGTTCTCCTCGAAGACAGGGAGAACGTTCTTTCGGCTCACCGAGGTCCAGCAGCCAAAGACTGCGGCGACCTCGTCCTTGAGAAGCAGTTTCTTGGCCTTTTCGGGAAAGACGGTCGTGAATTTCGATTCCGGATCCTCAACAATGGCTTCGATCTGCCGGCCGAGCACGCCGCCGGCCTTGTTGATTTCCTCAATGGCCATCAGCTCAACGTCTTTCAGAGACGTTTCGCTGATCGCCATGGTGCCTGTCAGGGAGTGCAGAATGCCGACCTTGATCGGTGGACCGCCGCTCCCGCCCTTGCCGCTCACGGCCACGGTTTTTGATCCGCTGGTGTTCGAGGTATCTGAACACCCGGCAAGCCAAAATGGTGACAACGCCTGTGCAGCTGCAAGCGTGAGGCTGGCCTTGCCAGCTCCGCGAAGGAGATCGCGGCGAGTCATGCCCTTGGGCGTCGAGTCGGAGTCGCGTTTCTTCAAGGTCATTCCCCCTAAATAAGTGCGCGCAGTTACCTGCCTGGAGAGAAAACAAAGCTGCACGCTGGAATGCAAAGGGGGTGCCGGGGGCACTGATGGACGAGGCTTTCAAGTCAGGCCGCGAGACGCGCCTGCCGTACACACTTGTAACGGTAATTGATGAAAAGAATTACGAAGATTTCGTGTGCGAGCATGAAAGGACAATAATCATAGAGATTCTTGGTGGGGAGCTTTGCGACTTTCACAAACTGCTTGGACCTTAAGCGCCCATGCACCCTCTTTATGCAAGCTAGAGGCGACGGATTGGTCCTACCTTATAACGATGTCTAATGGTCCGCGCTGTCGCGTCCAGGAACCTGTCACCGCTCGGCGCTTTGTTTCTTTCCTTGCACGGCATATGCGGGAGCGCTACAAATATCCTGAACGCCGTCCAGTCAACTTAAAGCAAAAGGATTCCCGCCATGAGACGCGCCATACTTGTTCTTTGGTGGACAGCCCTCTGCGTTGATCCCCTATGTGCTCAGACAACCGAAGAAAAACAGCAAACGGTGGCGGCGCTGCAAGACCTGCAACGAGCGGACGGCGGATTCCGGCCGAATTTTCCTGGCGTAGAGAATTCAACAAAGTCGAGCCTGCGCGCGACCACCTCGGCCCTTCGCGCTTTGAAGTACTTTGGCGGCCAGGTGAAAAATCAGCAGGGCAGTGCCAACTTCGTTAAAAGCTGCTTCGATAAGGCTACCGGCGGCTTCGCCGATAAGCCGGGCGGCAGCCCGGACGCCACGACCACGGCCATCGGTTTGATGGCGGTTGTGGAAGTCAACCTACCTGTCAAAGATTACAGCGAGGTTGCGTCGAGCTACTTGGCAAAGCACGCCAGGACGTTTGAAGAGATCCGTCTCGCGGCCGCAGCCGTAGAAGCCATTCGGGAGCGCTCCCCGCAGACGGAAGCCTGGCTTGCTCAGATCGCCCAGATGCGGAGCGAGGACGGCACCTATGGCAAGGGCGACGGCATCGCCCGAGCGACGGGAGGAGCCGTGGCGGCAGTCCTCCGGCTGGGCGGCACAGTGGAGCAGCGCGATAACGTGCTTCGAGCACTGCAAGCAGGCCAGCGCTCCGACGGCGGCTTCGGTCAGGAAGGAAAGCGCGGCTCCGATCTGGAGACGAGCTACCGTGTCACGCGCGCCTTTCACATGTTGAAGGAGAAGCCGAATAGCGAACGCCTGCGTGCCTTCATCGGCAAATGCCGAAATGCCGACGGCGGCTATGGCGTTACTCCCGGCCAGCCTTCTCAAGTCGGCGCCACCTATTTCGCGGCGATCATTTTGCATTGGTTGGAGGAGTGAAGTTGAGCGTTCCGCCCTTCAAAAAAGCGGCCAATGGCGCTGTATGATCCCTGAGTCCGACTGCTAGAATAACCAAAGGACAACTTCGGCTCGAGAGGGCAGTCAGCATGGCCGACGTGACGATTTCGAACAGTCTATGGAAACAGCTCGTTGAGCTGGCGAACCGACACCGGCGGAAGCCCGAAGCAGTGGCTGAGAGCGCGCTGCGTGAATACCTCGAGCGCCTTGCGGACGAAAGGCTGATGGCGGATACAATGCACGCCGCGCGCCGTGCGCCATTCCGAATCGGCGATACCGAAGACCTCATTCGTCAGCACCGCCGCGGCAAAGCAAGGAAGTCAAGAAATGGTAGCCCGAAAGCAGCGAATTCGGGTCGTTCTTGACACGAACGTGTTGCGCTATCGCATCGTGAGACCGGCGCAATTCCTGAAGATGCTGGGGGATCTGTAACTGAGGAACAATCAGCGGAGTCGCTGCTGCTGTGTCCGATGCGACTACCTTTCAACCGCTGCCGATCCCCCCGCGTAACGGCGTCGTCCGCGGCCGTGGAGGCTTCAGCGGCAGCTCTGCCTCCTCCTCTTCGGCGGCCTCTTCCACGTCCTTGGGCAGGGCGGCCTTGAGCGATAGCGAAATGCGCTTCTGATCGCGGTCGATGGACAGCACCGCCACCTTGACTTCTTGACCTACCTGCACGACCTCGTTCACGCGGCGCACGCGCTGCGGGGCCAGTTCGGAGATGTGCACAAGTCCTTCAATGCCCGGCTCCAGCTCCACAAAGGCGCCGAATTCCATCAGCTTGGTCACCTTGCCCTTGACGATGGTTCCTTCCGGGTAGTTCAGACCAATCGAGTCCCAGGGGCTGGCCATCAGTTGCTTGAGGCCGAGGCTGAGCTTGCGTGTCTCCGGATCGATCTTGAGAATTTGCACCTTGAGCTTCTGTCCCGGCTGCACGACCTTGCTGGCGTCGTCGATGCGCGACCAGCTCATCTGGCTGACGTGCAAAAGGCCGTCGACGCCGCCCAGGTCGATGAAGGCGCCGAAGTCCTTGACGGAGCGGACGATGCCCTCGCGCGTCTGGCCCTCGGCCAGCTCCAGCCAGAGCTTTTCGCGCGACTCCTCGCGCTCTTTTTCGAGCAGGGCACGGCGGCTGACAATGAGGTTTTTTTCGGCTGGATTGACGTCGGTTACCAGGCAGAGCAGCCGCTGATTGACGAACGGCTCGGCATTCTCCACGCGGTACAGGTCGATCTGGCTGATCGGCATGAAGCCGCGGATGCCGTTGACCTCCACGGACAACCCGCCCTTGTTGGTGGCCGTGACGCGGGCCTCGACGATCATGCCGTTGGCCACGCTGGACCAGTCCACGTGCACCGCCGCTCCCAGGCGCGACAGGATGAGAAGGCCGTTGGCCGCATCGTAGCCTTCGATGTGGACATCCAACTCGGAGCCGACCTCCGGGGGACCTTCCTCAAACTGGAGCAGCGGTAAGATCCCCTGCGTCCTGCCGCCCGGGACCTCCACGAAGACATCGTTGCCGTGTATCGCGACGATGCGGCCTTTCTTGCGGCCGGGCTCGGTCGAGGCTTCTTCCTGCTCGGGGGCTTTCGGCTCTGCGCCGAAGAGGTCTTTTTCGCTGAGCCCGCCCATCATCTCCTGAAATTCGGTGTCGATCTGGGCATCGAGATCGCGAATGCGCGGCTTTTCGCCGAACGACCGCGGCGGCGGCGCGGGCACGGCTTCCGGCTTGGACTCCGGACGCGGGCGGGATTTGGACTGCGGGCGCTGTGCCGGCCGCGAGGGCGGCCCCTTGGTTTGCGACCGCGCTTGCCAGGCGGCACGATATTGCTTCCCCGCTTGCTCCTTCGGGGCTTGCTCCGCCCCTTCGGTTGCCTCACCGCTCGGCGCCGGCGGATTCGGCGTCTCGTTTTGCGGAGGCGCTGCCGCAGATTCCGGCGCCTGGGCAGGAGTCTCCGGGTTCTCAGGTTCAATCATGGTCCATTCCTTCCCGCGGTTCACAAGCGCTCACTTCTTCTGATCCACGAAGTCATAGACTCCCAGCTTTTCCATGTCGAGGTATTTGCCGTGCTTTTCGACATACTGCAAATGGCGCGGATGGTTCAGATATATGTTGAGGCCCTCGACGTCATCGAAGAGCACGAGCAGGCCGACTTGATAATCCGTTTTGGCTTTGTCCGGCTTCTCCTTGACGACAGGCTTGCCGACCCGTAGATCGCGGACGGAGGGGATGGCCGCGAGCATGTCGTGGGCGTCGGCAATGAGCAAATCTCCTTCATCGGCGGGCGCGTCCTTCTTCAGATGGAGGATGACGCAATGGACGAAGGGCGCGGTCTTTCCGGCCGCAGGCTTTTCCGGTTCGGCCGCCGCTCCCCCGCGGCCGGAAAATCCTGCTGCAATGCCAAGGCCGGCCACGGCGAGGGCCGTTGCCCATAGGACCTTACGAATCATGATACCGCCTCCTGGTATGGACTGACCACAGACACCCACGGACAAACTAGCAGACGCGGCGGACTTCCGCAACCGTGCAGTCCCCGAGGCAGACGGTGTCCGCGGCCTGCTGTACAATGCACAATCTATGCAAGCGCGGTTGCGGAGATGGTGGCCGATCCTCAAAGCCATTTTCACCATCGCCATTTTGGTGGCGATCGGCCGGCGCTTCGCCCTCGACCTGGAAATCCCCCAGAAAGGCCTGCAGCGCAGCCTGCAAGAGCTATGGCAAAGCCTGGTTCGACCAGGCTGGCTGGCGGCGGCGGCGGCTCTTTACATCGCCGGGCTCGGCTTTTCGGCGCTGTACTGGTACCGGCTGCTCTGGGAACTGGATCAGCGGCCGGGTTTGCTGGCGGCCATAAGGGCGTATTACGTCGGTCACTTCGGCAAGTATCTGCCGGGCAAGGCCTGGGCGGTTTTCCTGCGCGCGGGGCTGGTGCGCGGAGCGCGTGTCAGTTTCCCACGTGCGGTGCTGACGACCTTCTATGAGGTCCTGGTCACCATGGCCGGCGGGGCCGTGCTGGCCGTTGTGCTGCTCGCTTTCCTGGCTCCGGACACCACAGCCGGAATGGATTGGCATGCACTCGGGCAGTTGCTGACCGGCCGGGAACCGCAGGGCGGGATCGATCGCAAGGTGCTGATGGCGATGGGCGTGCTCTTGCTGCTTCCCATTGGCATCCCTATCTTGCCCCCGGTTTACAACTGGATCATCGCCCGCATGGCAACGCGCATCCGGCAGCGCTACGGCATTACCGGGCCGTTGCCCCGGGTTCATTTCGTCTCCATGATAGAAGGCCTGGTCGTCACCGCTTGTGGCTGGCTTTTGCTCGGCGGCAGTCTGCTGGCGGTGCTGCACGCCCTCATGAGCCAGGGCCCGGCATTCACGGCCGGGAATATCTCCCTGTATTCGGCTTATCTGGCTCTGGCTTATGTCGCGGGCTTCATCATCTTTCCCCTGCCGAGCGGACTGGGTGTCCGCGAGTTTTTTCTTACGCTATTTCTAACCCCGGAACTGGCGCATCACATGGGTTCAAATGAAGGGGCGGCGAAGCTGGCCATCGCGGCGGCCATCCTGCTGCGCCTCGTGTGGACTGCGGCCGAGGTGGTGGTTGTGCCGGCGCTGTATTTCTTGCCCGCGGCCCTGATCAATGGCGACGCTGCCGAAACCACGGCGGCCGAGGCTGCGGAGGAAGATAAAGACAACGCGAGCCAGGAACACGCGCCATGATTTCGGTCCTGATTCCGGTATTCAATGAGAAGGACAGCCTGCAGACCCTTCATGGCGAGATCGAGCAAGCCGCCCGCAGCGCCAGCCTGGAGCTGGAGGTCATCTTCATCGACGACGGCAGCACGGACGGTTCCTGGGAGGCGATCCGGGAGATCGCGGAGAAGAATTCCTGGGTTCAGGGCATACGCTTCCGCAGAAATTTCGGCAAGGCCGCGGCCCTGTCCGCCGGCTTCCACGCCGCCCGTGGCGACATCATTGTCACCATGGACGGCGACTTGCAGGATGATCCCCGCGAAATCACCGCCTTCCTCTCTGCCCTGGACAAGGGTCTGGATGTCGTCAACGGCTGGAAACGCGTCCGCCACGACCCCTGGCACAAGGTCTTGCCGAGCAAGGTGTTTAATTTCCTGGTCAGCTCCGTCATGGGCGTTTGGCTGCACGACCACAATTGCGGCATGAAATGCTTTCGCGCCGGCGTGTGCCGCGAGATCAAGCTCTACGGCGAGCTCCATCGCTTCATCCCGGTCCTGGCGGCGGCGCGCGGCTTTCGCGTGGGCGAAATTGAAATCCATCACCGGCCCAGACGCTTCGGCCGCTCCAAGTACGGCGTGCGCCGCTTCATGAAGGGCTTCCTCGACCTGCTCACCGTCAAGTTCCTCACCGGCTTCGGTCAGCGGCCGCAGCATTTGCTCGGCAGCATCGGCCTGCTCAGCTTCCTTGCCGGAAGCCTGGCCATGATCTATCTCACCATTACCTGGCTTATTAATTACTGGACGCCTGGAAGCTTCATGCCTCTGCACCAGCGCCCGCTGCTCATCTATGCCCTGGCCGCGCTCTTGCTGGGGGCTCAGATGATGTCCATCGGTTTTCTGGCGGAGCTGATCACCGCCTACCAGAGCCGGGATGAGGATAGTTACAGTATTGCGGAAAGAACGGGAGAGAATGTGCGTAGCCAGTAGCCCAGGATCGAATCAACAATGCGCGATTTTGCAGTGACTACTCCGCCGGGCTTGTCCCGGTGGAGCCGCGACTGGTCGCCCGGCTGACAATCGCCGCTCCACCGGGACAAGCCCGGTGGCGGCGATAACTTCGCCATGCAATGGATTCTGGCTGCGATTCACCGGTCCACGGGGACAAGCCCCGTGGTGCCGGTTATGCTACCGAATCGTGCCGGTCATGTAGACTACTGGCTACTGACTACTGACCACTGACTACTGACCACTGGCTACTGACGAACGTCATGAAATGAATCCAAACGCTGAACCTCTTAATCTTCGTCGTCTTGTCTACGCCTTGTTAATAACGGTCGCCGCGGGCATTGTCGCTGCCCGGATCGTGTCGGTGGCGCGGCTTTCCGACCCTGGGCTGTATCGGGCCGAAAACCATCCGGAAGACACGCTGCATAATCCATGGGCGCGGACGCGGCCTGAACCGATGCCTTCCCATGGGGACAATGACCGCTCGCGCTGGGACACCGTGCGTGCGCTCGTGGATAACGGCACATATGTGATCGGTCATCGCGACACCGAGTCCGGTTCCAAGAAATACACGGATTCCGGCATCATCACCGAGGACGGCTGGAAAACGATCGACAAGGTCCTTCGGCCTGACACGCAGGATTTCTATTCCAGCAAGCCGCCCTTTCTGGCGACGATTGTGGCGGGCGAGTACTGGCTGCTGAAAAAGTGCTTTGGCTGGTCGATTACCGAGAACCGTTTTGAGGTGGTGCGCACCATTCTCCTGACGTTCAACTGGCTGCCCTTGCTGATCTACCTCTTCTTGCTGTCCCGGCTGCTGGACATGTACGGCACGACGGATTGGGGCCGGCTTTACGTAGTGGCGGCGGCGGCTTTCGGCACGCTGCTGACGGCCTTTGCCAACACTTTCAACAATCATGGCATCGCCACGTACGCGGCGCTCTTTGCCCTTTATCCCGCGTTGCGCATCTGGTCCGCCGGCGAGCGCGGGATCGGCCTCTTCATGGCGGCCGGTTTCTTTGCCGCATTCACGGCGGCCTGTGAAATGCCGGCCGCTTCGTTTGCCGTGCAGCTCTTTTTGATCTTGCTGGTGCGGGCGCCCGGGCGCACTTTGCTGTTCTTCTTGCCAGCCGCCGCTGTTCCCGTCGCCGCCTTCTTGTGGACCAATTATCTGGCGGTCGGCCAGCTCCGTCCCGCTTACGGAGAATTCGGCGGCCCGTGGTATGAGTATGAGGGCAGTCACTGGCAAATCAGTCCGGGCGAGGTCAAGCATGGCATCGACTGGGCTTCCCAGGTCGAGGGTCAGGCCGGCTACGCGTTCAATCTTCTCCTCGGCCATCACGGCGTCCTTTCGCTTTCGCCCATATTTCTCCTGGCCGTCCCCGGAATGCTTTATGGCGTTGCCGGAATCTTCAAACGCTCTCGGGAAACTGGCAGACCTGCTCCCTTGCCCGGGCTTGGCGTTGTGGCCATCATGACCCTGATCTTGAGCGTCGTGGTTATCAGCTTCTACATTTTCGGCGTCAATCCGCGCAACCGCAATTACGGTGGCTGGACCAATGGCTTGCGCTGGCTGATGTGGCTGACTCCGTTCTGGCTCTTGGCCATGCTCCCCGTGGTCGATTGGCTTGCCGGCCGCCGCTGGGGGCGTGCCTTCGCGTCCTTGCTGCTGTTTGTTTCCGTGCTGTCCGCCAACTATCGCGAATGGACCCCCTGGCGCCATCCGTGGCTCTATGACTTGCTGGAATGGCGCGGCATGATTCCTTATTAGGGTAGCCAACGGCTATCATACCTGCATGAAGCATGGTTCTGCGACCGCGGCTGGCCTGGTGCTCACGGGCTCCAATCTGACGCTCGCCGATGCCGAGCGCGTTCTGACCGGACAGGTTGAACGCCTGAGCATCGCCGCGGACGCCCGCAAGCGTGTGGACAGGTCGCGCGCTTGCCTGGAGCGTTTGATTGCCACCAGTGCCACGATTTACGGCGTCAATACCGGCTTCGGCAAGCTGGCCAACACGCGCATTGAGGCGGACGAAGTGCTGGCGCTTCAGGAAAACCTGCTCCGCAGCCATGCGGTCGGCATGGGGCCGCTTTTGAGTATTGGCGTCAGCCGGCTGGCCCTTGCCCTGCGCATTCAGGCCCTGGTCAAGGGCTACTCCGGCGTTACTTCTGCCTTGATCGAGACATTGATCGAAATGTACAACCGCGGCGTTGTGCCGGCCATTCCGGAGCAAGGCAGCGTCGGCGCGAGCGGTGACCTGGCGCCGCTGGCCCACCTGGCTCTCGTGGTCATGGGAGAGGGACACGCTTTTGTGACCCATGCGGGCGCCAACGGCGCGAAGGACGGGCGCCGCCTGAAACCCCTCAGCGGACGAGCGGCTCTGCGGCGTGTCCATTTGCAGCCCCACCGGCCACTGGCGAAAGAGGGCCTGTCGCTCATCAATGGCACGCAAATCAGCACCGCCATCCTCGCCGATGCGCTAATCCGGGCGCAAAACCTGGCCAAGATTGCCGACGTCGCCGGAGCCATGACCGTGGACGCCATCAAATGCTCGCAGAAGCCGTTTGACGCCCGGCTGCAGAAAGTGCGGCCGCATCCCGGTCAAGCCGCCTGTGCGGCCAATTTGCGCACGCTTCTCGAAGCCAGTCAGATCATGGTGTCGCACGCGCACTGCGACAAGGTGCAGGACGCCTACAGTATCCGTTGCATGCCACAAGTGCATGGCACGCTCCGGGACGCCATCACGCACGTGGCCGGCATCGTCGAATGCGAGATGAACTCGGCGACCGACAATCCCCTGGTGTTTGCGGACACCGACGAGGTCATCTCCGGCGGCAACTTCCATGCGCAGCCCATCGCCCTGGCCGCCGACCATCTGGCCGCGGCGGTTGCCGATCTGAGCAGTATCAGCGAGCGGCGTGTCGAGAACCTCGTTAACCCCGATCTGAGCGGCTTGCCGGGCTTCCTGACGCCGCACCCGGGCCTTAATTCCGGCATGATGCTGGTTCAGGTTTTGGCGGCGGCGCTCGTCTCCGAGAACAAGGCCGCAGCTTATCCGGCCAGTGTGGACTCGATTCCCACCTCGGCCAACCGGGAAGACCACGTCTCCATGAGCACCACGGCGGCGCGCAAATGCCGCACCATTGTGGTCAATGCGACCCGCGTTCTGGCCAGCGAGTTGCTTTGCGCCGCCCAGGGGTTGGAGTTTCACAAGCCGCTAAAGCCGGGCAAGGGTGTAGCAGCGGCTTACGAACACATCCGTCAACAGGTCCGTCCGCTGGGCCGGGACCGGACCCTGCACCGAGATCTCGAAGCCGTCGAGCGGCTGATCCGGTCCGGCAGCTTGCTGGCGGCTGTGGAGAAGGATTGCGGGCAACTTCAGTAGCCATTTTGTGGCATGCAGGTTGCAACACATCTGGTAGGGGACTTTGCAGGGAGAGTGCCATGGGCGACAAGAAGGCCGGAAAGGGAGGTTGACCATGGTTTTCCACGATCGATCCGAGGCAGGTCAGTTCCTGGCAGAAAAACTGCAAGCCTATGCGGACCGGCCGGAGGTGCTGGTGCTGGCCCTGCCGCGAGGAGGAGTGCCCGTCGGCTATGAGGTGGCCCGAGCCCTGCATGCACCCCTGGATGTGTACCTGGTTCGTAAACTGGGGGTGCCCGGCCACGAGGAGCTGGCCATGGGCGCCATCGCCTCTGGCGGTGTGCGTGTCCTCAACCAGGATGTGGTAAGGGCGCTCGACATTCCGGAGGAGATAATCGAGCAGGTCGCCGACCGCGAATTGCAGGAGTTGCAGCGGCGCGAGCGCATCTACCGCGGCAAGCGCCCCTCGCCCCATGTTCGTGGCCGCATCGTCATTCTCGTCGATGACGGCCTGGCCACCGGTTCTACCATGCGCGCCGCCATCGCTGCGCTGCGCCGGCAGCACCCCGCCAGGATCGTCGTCGCTGTTCCGGTCGGCTCCGTGGAGACTTGCGCGGAGATGCAGCAGGAAGCCGATGAGGTCATCTGCGCGAGCACACCCCAGCCGTTCGTCGCCGTCGGCTACTGGTACGAAGATTTTTCGCAAACGACCGACGAAGAAGTGCACGATCTGCTGGAGCGTGCCGCGGAGGAGCAAGTTGCCTTGCACTCCAGCTAATCCCACGAATGAGCCGCGGGCATCTCCCGAATCGGCGCTTGCCAACCACCCGACCGTACCGCACAATACTCCCAATTCGCTTATTTCGTTTTCTTGATCTGCCTGGAGCTACTCCCCCATGAAGACCGGCATGAATCTGTTGTTGTGGGCGACGCATGTCACCGCGGATCATTTCCCGATCCTGGCCAAACTGAAAAAGACCGGCTTCGACGGCGTGGAAATCCCGATCTTTGAAGGCGACGTGGAGCATTACCAGAAGATCCGCAAGGAACTCGACAACCAGGGCCTCGCCTGCACGACCGTCGGTCTAATGACTCCCGAAGCCAACCCGATCGCTCCAGACCCGGCTCTGCGCCAGGCGGCCGTGGAGCGGTTCAAGCGGCTCATCGACTGGACGGCGACCTTGAAGGCGGAACTCATGGCCGGCCCGTTTCATTCGCCGCTCGGGGTTTTCTCCGGCGCGGGTCCCACCGAGGATGAGAAGAAACGCGGCGCCGACGTCCTCCGCCAGGCCGCGGAGATGGCGCAGAAGGCGGGCATCAAGCTGGCTATTGAATACCTGAATCGCTTCGAGTGCTATTTCCTTACGACCGCGGCCGACGCCCGCGCGCTGGTCAAGCGTGTCAATCACCCGAACTTCCGCATGATGTACGACACCTTCCACGCGAACATCGAAGAGAAGAACATTTCCGAAGCCATCGCCGGTTGTGCCGACAGCTTCATTCACGTGCACATCAGCGAGAACGACCGCGGCACGCCTGGGACGGGACATGTGCACTGGGATGAGACGTTCAAGGCGTTGCGGAAAGCGAAATACGATAACTGGCTGGTGATTGAATCGTTCGGCCGGGCGTTACCCGATCTGGCTGCCGCCACCAAGGTATGGCGCGATCTCTTTCCTGCGGCGGAAGAGGTTTATACGCAGGGTCTGCGATTTATGCGGGATAAGTGGGCCGCCACAGCGCCCTGAGGCCACGGGCACTGTCTCTTTCAGCTCGTGGGTGGGGGCGGTTCGGGCCAATCAGCAGGAAGTGCGAAGAACCCACGCACGTGGCAGCGGAAGCCTGGAACGGCACTTTCACCGGAAATCTCAGCACCCTCGCGCAGCGTCGTGCTGCTGCCGTCGGCACGGTAGATTCGGATACTCCGTGTTTCGGGGTTAATGACCCAAAGGAGACGTACACCAGCCTGCATCCATTCGTCTACTTTTTCGTCGACTTCATAATAAAGGTCATTCGGCGAAACCACTTCCACCGCCAGGTCTGGGGCAATTGGGAAATGTCCCTTTCCTGTCGCCTCGTCGGGTGTCAATCGCTCAGCCAAGATGAAAGAGAAGTCGGCCCTCCGCACCTTGCTCGGATGATTCGGAAAGCATTGATAACTCGCGCCCTCGGGATAGGGATAGCCAAGACGACGGGGCCTCACGTGCGCCGTGACGAGGTAGTTGACCTGTCCCGCGACGTAACTCGACCCACGACTCATTTTGCGCTCCACCAGCTGGCCGTCAACCAGTTCGTACCAGTCGCCATCCGGCATGTTGAGAAGGTCTTCCGGCGTGTACCGGTTCTGCGTAGCTACAATATTCATTTGAGATCCGTGCCCGACGGCTCAAGATTGTCGTGTCGAAGCAGATCTGTATCACATCATACTTGCTCGCCTGGTCGGAAACAACGCTCACTTCAGCATGCGGACAATGTAAGAAATCTGTCCCCGGTGTACCGCGAAATGGGCTACGAAGTGCAAGAGCGCTTTCAGCACTGAACCAAACTTGGCCGTCGGATGCGGCGCGGCCAGTTGCTCCGCGTTCAGCCCGCCGACCACGCGCCGAAACATCGCCACCGCAGTATCCAGGTTCGCCAGCAGCGCGGCCTTCGGAATCGGCTGCGTCTCCGTGAACTCACGCTCCCGGTCCCGGACATAGCCCGTTCCGCCGAGCTGGGCGCCCACGAAGAAGTTCAGATTGCCCGTCAGGTGGAGGATCAGGTGACCTACGGAATTCCCCGGTTCCACCGGCTTGGCCCACAACTGCTTTTCCGAGAGCGATTCGGCCGTTTGCCGAACGTCATCGCGTAATTGTTCCAATTCCTCGATCAGAGCGCTGCAAACCAACTTCGACGGGTCCATGGCGATCTCTCCACATAGAAAAAGGCAGGCTCCCGGCG
>DASZFN010000555.1:0-5382 GCA_035939715.1 Gemmataceae bacterium
GGCTGAGTAAAGGGACGGACTTTTTGCGACGGCGCGGCGCTTTGCTCTTTCAGCCGAGTCGCTAGAAACTAGAATATGGACAGAGACCTTCGACGGAGATAACCCGGCATGCCAAGCAAGTTGAGATCCGGGGGCGACAACGGTTCCGCTGCGCTGGCGGAGGTCGCAGTCGTCTCAGGAAAGGAATCCCTCCCGGCGGGGCGCTGCCTCGAGATCCACCGCCTCATGGTACGCACGCGGGCCATGGAAGAGCGGATGATCAAGATGAGCAAGTCCGGGGAGGGCTATTTCTGGATAGGCGGCCCCGGCGAGGAAGCATTCAACACCTGCCTCGGCCTGCAAATCAAAAAAGGCTGCGGTCCCGCCTACGATTTTCTCCACCTTCACTATCGGAATAGTGCCACGCTCGTCGCCATGGGCATGCCGTTGCTCGACGGCATCCGCCAGATGGGCATGACGCGCACCGATCCGCATTCGATGGGCCGCAATTTCCCCGGCCATTTTGCCTATCGCAACTGGAACGTCGTACCGATCAGTTCGGTGATCGAGATTCAGTACGCCATGGCGCCCGGCACGGCGATTGTCCAGAAACGGCATGGCGGCGACAGCATCACCATCGTCACAGGCGGCGAGGCCGGCACGGCGGAGGGAGATTTTGCTTCCTGCCTGGTATGGAGCACGCGGCCCGGCAATGAACTGCCGGTGCTCATGGTCGTGACCAACAACGGCTGGGGCATCTCTACGCCGGCGTGCTCGCAGCACGGGGAAAAGTATGTGATCGATCGCGGCAAGGCCTTCGGCATTCCGGGAGAAGTCGTGGACGGCAACGACCCGGTCGCGAGCTGGTACGCCGTCCAGCGCGCCATGGATTATTGCCGGACCAAGCGGAAGCCGTTTCTGCTCGAGGCAATGGTCTCGCGCCTTTATGGGCACTCTTCGTCGAGCGGCGCCCTGCGGATCAAGAACGAGCCCGACTGCATTGCGCTCTTTGAGGAAAAGCTGCTGCACGCCGGCATCATCGAGCAGAGCCGCATCGACCAGATTCATGAAGAAGCCGCCGAGGAAGCCGAGCGCGCGCTGGAGGAGGCGTTGAGCGAACAGCGGCCGACTCCGGACGATATTCACCGTTTTACTTATGCTCCCAGCCCTGTGGACCCGGTCTATCCGGAGGATTACACAGGCTTGCCGTCCTGAGACAGTAATCGGAGCCGTGAAAACAATCTATGGCCACTCTCGTGCAAGCAGTGCGGCTGGCACTGCATTATGGCGAAGCCTATCTGGGCGTGACGGACATCTTCGGCGAGGACGTGGGTCCGCCGCTCGGAGGCGTGTTCACCGCGACCCAGGGTCTGAAGACGGCCTGGAACTCGCCGCTCGACGAGCGCGGCATCGTCGGCACGGCCATGGGCATTGCCTATGCCGGGGGCCGGCCTGTGGCCGAGATCCAGTTTTGCGATTATGGTTTTAACACCATCGATCTCCTGAAGGTCGCCGGCAATCAGCGCTGGGCCGGCGCCGGCAATTACGACATGCCCATCGTGCTCATGATGCCCAGCGGCTCCGGCATCCGCGGCAGCCTCTACCATTCGCATTCCTTTGAGAGTTGGGCCAGCACGTTGGCCGGCTGGAAGGTCGTCATGCCCAGCAATGCCCTGGATGCGTACGGCTTGATGCTTTCGGCGATTATTGACCCCAACCCGGTAATGGTGCTGCTGCCCAAGGCGTTGTTGCGCATACGCGGCGAAAAGCTGATTCCCGGCGAGCCGGAAGACGCCAACATTCTCAAGGAAATGATCGACGCTCCCGTCGGCGACCGCAGCGGCTGGCAGCCGCGCTGGCCGGCGGTGCAAAAGTACGTGGTGCCGCTGGGCACGGCGACCTTGGCCCGCGAAGGGGCCGATGCTACGATCGTCAGCTACGGGCGCACCTTGCCGCTCTGCGTGCAGGCCGCCGATGAGCTGGGGCGCGCCGGCGGTGCCGGCTTCGACGTCATCGATTTGCGGAGTATTTTCCCCTACGACTGGAAGACCATCAGCCGCAGCATATTAAAAACCGGACGCGTGCTCATTGTCAACGAGGACACCGAGGTCACGAATTTCGGCGAGCATCTCCTGCGCCGCGTCATCGAGGAGCATTTCTACGATCTCCTGGTGCGGCCGCGCGTGCTGCTGGGCAGGCATGTGCCGGGCATCGGCCTCAACTCCGTTTACGAACAGAATACGGTCCCCCAGCTCCCCAGCATTCGGGACGCGATGCGCGACCTGGTAACTGAGCCGGCGTAGAGCCGTGGTAGGAGAGGCACGTGAACCTGTGCCTCACGAGGGAGACGAGCAACATGGACTTTCGATTGCCCGAGTTAGGTGAAGGCGTCTACGAGGCGGAGCTGGTCGCCTGGCAGGTGAAGCCAGGGGAGCGCATCAAGCGCGGCCAAACGTTGATGGAGGTCTTGACGGACAAGGCGACCATGGAAGTGCCGGCGCCTTTTGCCGGGGTCATCGAATCGCTGCAGGTCGAGCCGGGACAGGTCATCAAGGTAGGCGACAAGGTGCTCGCCTATAGCCCTGCCAGGAGCAAGGAAGGCGCGACGGATGACGGTCAGCATGGCGCGGAAAAGAATAACGCCGCGACGAATCATCGTGAGCGGCCGGCGGCGCCGGCAGCGGCTTCAGCCCGTAGCCTCGCTTCCGTCCTGGGCATCAAGGCTGCTCCCTCAGTGCGCCACATGGCGCGCAAACTCGGCGTCGATCTCGCCCAGATCCAGGGCAGTGGGCCCGGCGGCCGCATCCTTATCGAAGACGTGTCCGCCCAGGTGCAGCCGGCTCAAACCGCCAGTGCACGTCCTGCCGCGGAATACCAACTTGACTTCGGCAAGCCGGGCACGCGTATCAAGCTGCACGGCGTCCGCCGCAAGATCGCCGAGCACATGGTGCTTGCCAAGAAAACCATCCCCCATTACTCGTATGTCGATGAGTGCGAAGTGACGGACCTGGTCCGGCTCCGTGAGTCGCTTAAGGAGACCTACGCGCAGCAAGCCGTCAAATTGACACTGCTGGCTTTTTTCGTGAAGGCGGTCGTGGCCGGCTTGAAGGAAGTGCCGCTCGTCAACGCCACCTTGAACGAGAAAGCGGAAGAGATCGAGTTGCACGCCCATTACCATATCGGCGTCGCCGTGGCCACGGCGCAGGGCCTGATCGTGCCGGTCGTGCATGACGCGGACAGGAAAGACGTGGGCCAGATTGCCCGCGAGATTGAAAAACTCAGCCAGGAGGCGCGCACCGGAAAGATCCGTCTTGACGATCTGCGCGGCGGCACGTTTACGATCACCTCGATTGGCGGCATCGGCGGCCTGTTCTCGACTCCGGTAATCAATCACCCCGAGGTAGCCATCCTGGGACTTGGCAAGATTGTCAAACGCCCGGTCTTTGCGGACGGCGGCAATATTCGACCGGCGGACATGATCTATCTATCGTTGTCGTGCGACCACCGCGTCGTGGATGGAGCGGTCGGCGCTGCCTTCTGCAACGCTGTGATCCGCCGACTCAGCAGCCCGGCTGCGCTGCTATTGCCGGAGAAAATCTAGGAATGCCAACCGAAGTGGCACGTTATGAACGTGCCGCCACAAAGCAACCCGGTTCCTTATTTATCTGGCCCCAGGAAGGTGAGCTCGCCATAGTCCTCATAGCGATGAAATTCCGACCGGGTCAGCGGCGCAGTTGCGGATAACTCCGGGCGGTCGAAGCCGACGGAGTAATCGTAACGACAGAGCGTAAACCGCCACTTCGCGCCCGCCGCCGGCTTGCCGCCGGTTGCTTGAAAGCCGGCCCAGGGGATGCGTCCTTCCACGGTCCAACCATTGTCCCTGTCCTGCCAGTGGTTCAACGTCCCGTCCAGTTTCACCTGTGATTCGATGCCGAGCCGGCCGTGATGAAAGCGGCCATAGCCGCCGGCCCCGCGCGAAGGCAGCAACATTTCCAGTTGCGTGTTGGCCGCATTGACCTGGAACTCGTAATAGGCCAGCTCTTTCTCGGAGGGCTTGAAGAACATCTCAAAGACATCGTTGTACCAGCACATGCCGTTGTGTTCCTTGACGTCGGCATAGAGGTCGGTGTCCTCCATTTCGGCGGCGAAGTAGAGATACTGTTCGTCCCAGAGCAGGCGTGCCCGCGTCGCGGTCTTCGGCTTGCGATTTTCCCAGTAGACGGCGAAGTCCTTGATCACCTGCGCTTTTGCCCAGGCCGGCTCGTCGAGTTTGCCGTCCAGATGAATCGGTCCGCTGGCCCAACGGCATTCGGCAGCGCGGACGGCGGGGACGGCCGCGGCGTCGGCTGCCGCCGGCGCCGCCCCTGGTGTGCCGTTGGCGATCAGGACCATTCCCAGAAAACCCCCGGAAACAAGAGCCGCGCTTTGAAACAGCAGTCGTAACATGGGTATTCCTTGCGGGCGAAGTTTCGGTGCTCTCCGCAAGGAGTGTAAATACCGTCGGCGAAGATTGCCACGATAAAACGCCGCTCTGGCTATTCGGCCGTCTGAATGTTGCCGGCCAGCCCCGTATCGTGCACCAGGTCAGGCAGCGGGATGGTCGCCAGGATCTGGCGTGCCGCAGTGAAGGCGGCATCCGCCGCCTCGCGGCCGAGCGGCTCGTTGCTGATGGCGATGTCCCAGTGCCGCTTCAACTCTTGCATGAGTCCCAGGGCTGGTTCGCGCAAGATGGCTGCCCTCTTGGCCGCATGAATGACAGCTTCCGGGTTGGTCCGCCTGGGCACAATGCCCTTACGGAGCAGCGCACGCCGCAACCGTGCCTCGACAGCACGCCACACCTCGATGACGCCGAGGTCGTAATGCCCGCCGGCAAGCAGCTCATTGGCGTGACCAAGCGACAGCAGCTCTTGCCGGGCCAGTTGCTCGACCTTCTTGTGCTGATCCTGTCTGCCCAGCCGGCCGCGCAGCCGCCATGCCAGAATCTGCGACAGCAGAAGCCAGGCGACGCCGAGCCCCAACGTCACACTTGGCGCGGCCCAGGCCAGGTGCGATTGGCCAAGTCGATCGGCCAGCAGGCTGGCCAGATACAGGCCGCCGAAGAAAGGCAGGACCATGACGGCCAGGCCATAGGAATAGTTGCCGAGTTTTTCCAGCCAGGAGTGCGGCCGCTCGCTCACCAGCGTCAGGCCGTAGCAGTAAACGCAAAATGCCAGCAGCCCGGCCAGGAGCAGGTAGGCGTAAGACAGCTTGAGGAAATACCCCAGGTACAGGAAGCCGGCGTCCTGAAACTTCTCCAGGTACGGGTGGAGCGCGAACAAGCTTCCAAGCAACGCCAAGGCAAAATGGATTTTGGTTTTGGTGAATTCCGTCATCGCACCCTCCCCAAACGAGATTCCGCCCGTC
>DASZFN010000556.1:0-2038 GCA_035939715.1 Gemmataceae bacterium
GCAAAGGGCTTCATGGCAATCTCTCCGTGAACGCTGGTCGCATCTCATACCATGGCGCTGGTGGGGCGTCAGGTAGTAAGTAGTCGCATCTGACTGTGAAGGCTGTGCGGTGCGTCACAGCAAAAAATGGGCCCGTCTGTGCATGTCCCGCCGCTTCCCGCCGCCCTGGTCTATCGTGGCAGATCGAGAATTGTGTTACTGCTCCGCTCAAGTCGAACGGAACGGCAAAATCAAACGGGAGGCGTCAATGCTTGTCTTCACGCGTGCGATGAAAATGGCTGCGGCCACGGTGTCGTTGGCGGTCATGCTGCTGGGCGCTGCCACGCCCTCGCAGGCGCAGACCACGGGCCAGGTCCGCCTGCACATCGTCAGGGTGGGATTCATCGTCGGTGTCGGCGGCGGCAACGGCGTTTTGATCTTTCATGGCCACAGATATCGGCTGTCCGTCAGCGGCATCGGCATCGGCAGCCTTGGGGTTGCGGCGGTAGACCTGGTTGGCACTGCGAGCAATTTGACGAGCCCTGGCGCCATCGCTGGCACTTATGCGGGTGCAGGCGCCGGCGGCGCTTTCGTCGGCGGCGCCCAGGTGGCAACGCTGCAGAACGGCAACGGCGTCGTTCTCACGTTGCAGGGCGTTCAAGCCGGCTTTCAGGTCTCGCTGGGTCTCGGCGGCATGACCTTGATGATGCGATAGGCGCCCGAGGAACGTCAGGAATCCTTCATCGTGAAGGACGCGATCATCCTAAAGCGGGGTAAAATTCAGCTCGCGGGCATTAGAACGGACGGCAACGGTGGCACAGGATGATTTTTCTCAACTTGGTCGGCAAGCGTGAGGCAAGCCTTTGCCCTCTCCAGAAGGATCTTCTTGCGATCCGGATCTGTGAGTTTGTGCGCCGTAGCACTACAGGCAGCGGCATATAACTTACAGGCCGCCACAAGTTCGCTTGGATCCATATCGTCCCTAATCCGTCTTTTCCGGCATGGCCTAAATACTAGTTTACGTCGATTGCCGTTGTGCGAGCAACCGGCCGCAATCGCGAATGTCCGCCCGCCGACGAGGCGCGGCGGATCGCGGTGAACATCGCCAAGCTGCCGAGCGTGCCGCGGCAGATATTGAAGGACATTCCGCGGCCGCCGAATTCGGCCAGTCGGGATGATTGAGCAACAACCGAAGCCAGTTTTCACTAAATGCTAACCATATTTTGGTACGAGGAAACGTCGGGATACTTCTGGCCCGCAGGTAGCACACGATCAAGCTGCCCCGGCCTTCGTTCGTGCTAGTCGGGGCAGCTTATCTAGTGAGATGATGTTCGATGAGAGATGGGTATTTATTCGCTACCGAAATCATGACGGCGGCGATCTTCGCTATGTTGATGTACGCTGCCTTTTTGTCTCTTAATTAGAGACCCACAATTTCCAACGTCGGCTACTTCCCGCCGAACACACCGCCGCCGTACTGACACCGCTCATCTAACGTGATTCAATAGTATTCTACCGCATTGATGCTTTGGGGGCTTGGCATCATGACAGTAGCTATTCTCATAATGCTGGCGGCAGTTTTAATCGTCTCAGTCGTGGGCTGGCACGGCCGGGGCCGTTGGTACTAGGGAAACGCTGGGCGAGCATCGCAGCCGGCCAATCAAAAAAAGCCCCGGGGACACCGGGGCCAAGGCAACGTCGCTTAAAACCATCAGTAAACCGACGCGCGCAGGATTAGACACGCGTGCGCGCAGCGTCAGTCCGACGGATTGGCTGACAGCCTAGCACGCGCAAAGACAGCGCCGGCCGAAAAAGTGGCCCCGAAGCCTTGGGGTGCTTGGGGCCTGGAACTGAGGTGTCGTCATGAGCGGGCCTGTCAAGTCCGCCCGCACTTAGACTATGCCTGCCCAATTGGCCGATCAAGCGGGGCGAGCATTCGGCCGGCCACGCGCATTCATCATCGGCTAACGACAAATCGCAGAAGCGCTCGATTTCTGGCGCCAGTGGTGCTCCAATCTCCGGCACGAGGCAGCCGTTACAAACCCGCCACCCAGCACAG
>DASZFN010000557.1:0-20847 GCA_035939715.1 Gemmataceae bacterium
CCGGCGTATGAACTGCTCGTCGGTGCACAAATCCGAAGGCACCAGCCCAAGCTGCTGCCACTTTTGCTGCGTGGCCGCGTCCACGACCGTCTGCTGCGGGAACGCATAGGCGGGAATCTTGACGCCAAGCGGCACCGTGGCCCGGAAGGTGGCCACATGTCCGAGGTAGCGGGCCATGACGGCGGCCTCGCCGCTCATGCCCAGCGTGTGCACCAGGCCGGTGCCCTCGACCGCGGCAATCTCCGTATCGTTGCTCTCGTACTGGGCCCGCCGCGTGACGTCCTCAACGGCGCCGTCGCTGTAATGCGCGTAGACGGCAAATTGCTGCTTGTTATTGCGCGTCAAAATGCAGTGCTCCGGATAAACGCTGATCTTGACCACGGTTGGGTCGTCGGGTTTGCCATAGGGCATGCCGGCCGCAATCCAGCGGCGGATGAGTTTGTATTCGTCGGAGCCGGCTTCCATGCGTTTGCCGCCGCCATGCGGCAACTGGCCCGTGGCCTTGCGCAGCAGCAAGCTATAATCCGGCGCCGCCGGAAAGACGCGCCGGCCACGTGCTTCCTTGACGAGTGCCGTGAAATCCACTTCCGGCTCGAAACCGAGCAGTGAAATCTTGAAGCCATTCTGACCGCTCGCCTTGCCATGGCAGCCGCCGCCATTGCAGCCGAGCTTGGTGAAGATGGGCACGATCTGGTTGGCGAAGTTGATGGGCAAGTTGACATCGACCGCCTGCACGCTGACCGGCACGCGCGCGAGCTTATCGCCATAACGCGCGACGATCTCGGTATGGCCATTGGTCAGCGGCAATATGCGGCCGCTGGTCGTGACGCGTACGATCTTGTCGTCGGCTACTTCGTATTGCGCGTCCGTGCTGAGGTCCTGCAAGCGACCGGAATTGAGCTTCGCGGTGACAATCAGCTGCTGGGCATCATCGCTGCCTTTGAGGGCAATCTTGCCTGGATAGGCAGTGAGCGCTTGAATCTCTGCGGGTTTGGGGAGGACCACGGCTTCCATTCCGACCGGCGCTTTATTGTACAGGTCGCCGGCCACGAGGCGCCCGGCCGTCACGATGAGAGCCGCAAGGGCAATCAGCACGAAGCGAACGCAGTATCGGCCTGTCATAGGCTTGAACCCCCTTGTCATGGGACGGGAAAGTTTAGGCGGGCTTCGTAGCAGCTAGAGTATTCTGGCTTATTGCCGGAAAGAAAGCAACCTTATCTCCGCGACGGAGTCCGAGCGTGCACCGGGCGGTAGTCTTTGCGCCTAGCGAACGGGTTAACGCGCATTCCAGTGCTTTTGCCTGCGGATGGGAGTTCGAGCTAGCGGGATAGGCGGCCGCCGGGTTACGTTGGGAAGTGTTGACTCGCTGCCCCAGCGCCTGTTCCTACTTGCGGTAGCTGCTTCTTTGTGGGAAAGGCGGTCCTCTGTTGATCATCATCACCTATCCGGACGGCACGGTGGTCTACGACGACAGTCGGTGCTTCGGACATTGACGGCTGGGAGCTGGGCCTCTCAACGAGCCGCAAGCACAGACTTGCCGCCGGCAATCTGCCAGAGCTTGGCGCTGCCGTCGACGCTCGAGGTGGCCAGCATCTTGCTATCCGCGGAAATCGCGAGGCTGGTGATCGCTTCCCGATGAGCCGGAAGCATGATGCGGCTCCGCCAGGTGCTGGTGTTCCAAAGCTTAACCAGGCCGTCGCTCTGGCCCGTAGCGATAGTCTTGCCGTCCGCTGAAATCGCCAGCGCGACGACGCCGGCAACCTCCTGGGGCGAGGCGCGCAAACGACCGCTCGCCACGTCCCATATGCGCAGGCCGGGCGTTGCCCCGCCCGCAGTGACCAACATGGCGCCGTCCGGAGAGAAGAGCAGCGTGCGGGCGTCGTGCGTGATCACCGGCAGGACGAGACGTTCTTTGCCGGCGGCCAGGTCCACGATCCTTGTACCGCTCGGTCCAGCCTTGCCGGCAACCTCACCGCAGACGGCCAGCAGCTTGTCGTCGGCCGACAGCGCCGCCGTATCGCCTGCAAAGGATGAACGAGGACTCGTTCCTGCGCCCGCCAGATCCCACACCTTCACGACTTTGTCGGCGCCGGCCGAGACGAGCGTCTTGGCGTCGCGGGAGAACTGCACCTGGCGGATTTCACCGGTGTGTCCGAGAAGGGTGCGCAGCTC
This sequence comes from Gemmataceae bacterium, assembly GCA_035939715.1. GTDB lineage: Bacteria > Planctomycetota > Planctomycetia > Gemmatales > Gemmataceae > DASZFN01. The sequence continues at coordinate 2,173 of DASZFN010000557.1, forward strand.
CCTGCCGTCCGGTAAACTCCAGATTTTGATGGTCTTATCGCGGCTGCCGGTCGCCAGCAGCTTGCCGTCGCGCGAAAAAGCGGTACAGGTGACGGCGTCGGTATGTTTTTTCAGCAGACTGGCTTGCAGCGTGGCCGGATCGTTCAGCCGGACAACCCGGTCTTCTCCACAGGTGGCCACGATCTTGCCATCGGGCGAGATGGCCGTGTACAGGATCTTGCCGCGATGGCCAGCAAACCGCGCCACCGGTTGCATGGCGATGGTAGTGGCAGCCCAGATCTTGATGTTCCGGTCATAGCTGCCCGAGGCCATCTGGTTGCCGCCGGGGGCGATGGCAACAGTCGTCACGGCATCGCTGTGCGATGCCAGCGTGGCCCGCATCTTGCCGGTAACGAGGTCCCAGAGCTTGATTTGGTTGTCCAGGCCGCCGGTGATCAGGGTCTTGCCTCTCGGTGAAAAAGCCAGCGTCCAGACCTCAGGCGCGGATTGGAAAGGATTATTCACGTTCGCATTCGGCTGTTTGAGGGTGAGCCGTTGCTTGGCCGTGTTGGTATCCCAGAGGATAATCGTGGCATCTTCACCCGCGGAGGCCAGAGTCTTGCCGTCCGGGCTGAAGGCGACCGCGCGCACGCCTCCTTTGTGCTCCTTCAGGCGTTCGCGCTCCTTGCCTGTGGACAAATCCCAGAGGCGCACGGTGCGATCGGAGCTGCCGCTGGCCAGCGTCTTGCCGTCCAGGGAAATGGCCAGCGCGCGCACCGCCGCCGAGTGTCCGCGCAGCACCGTCTTTTCCTTGCCCGTGGCAACGTCCCAGAGGCGGATGGTCTTGTCATAGCTGCCGCTGGCCAGGGTCTTGCTGTCCGGGGAAAAGACCACGGCGAAGATCCAGTTGGTGTGGCCCGGCAATGTGTACCGCGGCGCCAATGTCGTCTGATCTCCCGCCCCGGCAAGGTCCCAGAGCCGGACGGTGCGATCGTAGCCGGCGGTGGCAATGGTCTTGCCGTCCGGCGAAAAGGCGACGCCGGCCACGACATCATCGTGGCCGACCAGACTGTAGCGCAGCCGCCGCGTGCCGGCATCCCAGATACGCACGACCTTGCTCTCCCCCGCCGTCGCCAGCAGCCTGCCGTCCGGCGAATAGGCCGTCGACAGCACCATGAAGGCCGTATCGGCGGCGTTCTCCGTATCGAGCAGCGTGGCCAGCTCTTTGTGACTCGACACATCCCAGAGCTTGACCGTCCTGTCCCAGCTTCCCGTCGCCAGGGTTCGGCCGTCGGGCGAGAAAGCGACGGCGTACACCAGGGACGAATGGCCCGACAGCGTGGCGATCTCCGTCAGCGTGCTCAGCTCCCATAGTTTCACGGTGTTGTCATGGCTCCCTGAGGCGAGGGTCTTGCCGTCCGGGCTGATCGCCAGGGAATCGACGCGATTGTTATGCGCCTGCACGGTGCCCTGCTCCTGACCACTTTCGGCATCCCACAGCCGGATGGTGGTGTCCCAGCTACCGGTAACCACGGTGCGATTGTCGGGCGCGATGGCAACCGCTTCCACAGGGTTGCTGTGGCCGCGCAGCACCAGCTTCTCTTTGCCCGTGGCCACATCCCACAAGCGCGCTGTCGCATCCTGACTCCCGGTCGCGATGGTGCGGCCGTCCGGAGAAAAAGCGACGCCGAGCACGCGATTGGCGTGCCCTATCAAGGTGGTCCGCTCCTTAAACGTGCGCGTGTCCCAGACCTTGACGGTCTTGTCCTGGCTGGCGGTGGCGAGCAGGCTTGCATCCAGCGAAAAGGCGACGCAGTTAACGGCGTCCGTGTGCCCCTTCAGAACGGCCAGGACCTTGCCGGTCCTGGCGTCGCGAACCTTGGTCGTCTTATCAAAGAGCCCGGTCGCCAGCAGCCGGCCGTCGGGAGAATAGCTCACGCAACGCACGGACAAGCTTTCGGGGTAGGAGGCAATCTCCTTGCGCGTCACGACATCCCAGATCCTCAGAGAGCCGGGGATATCATTACCGGCCTGGTTGTTCGATTGTCCTCCGGTACCTATTGCCAGGGTCTTGCCGTCGGGGGCATAGGCAACGCTCCAAACCTGGCTGGTGCCGGCTTGCTGAAGATTGATGGGGCGCGTATCGAAGTTGAGCGGGGGCTCGTCGAGATCGGGTGCCGGGGTCGAATTCGCAGGCGTTTTGGGCACAGCCGGCTTTGCCGTTGGCTTCTGCGGCTCTGCCCATAAGGACACCAGGGGGAGTCCCAAAATGAGGAGAGCCAACGCGCCGCGCAGACCCGGACAAGGTACCAAGCTGCAGATTTTCATGCTTTTCATTCCCCCGGCTGAGTAACTCCGCCAAGTAACACCGCCACATTTGCGCGAGTGGCGGAGTTACTCATGGTCACAACCACATACCAGGCAGGACGTTATGATGATGCGCGAGTAACACCGCCACACCGCCACGTCAGAATAGGAACGTGGGCTCGAACTGTCACCCAGGGTTGAACCATGGCCAGCGTTTGGCGAACTATTTGCCATAACTCATTTGCGCCCTAGTCATTTGCGTTATTGTCTCCATAACCACGCTCGCCACGACAGTTCAATTGCGCTTATCCAGGACGCCAATCAAAGAGTTTGCATAAGCCTTTGGGCTGCGATGACTTAATACATTGCATTGCGCTCACAAACAGAACACAGAACACAGAACGCGCGCGATGCTGTCATATTCCTTAGCGTGGCAGCGGCCATTTTGAGACAAGTCCGTGTGCTAGTTTGCCACGAGTTCCTCCAGCGGGGGCATCGCTTGACCCAACCAAGACGCCAGAAGGGACAGCCAGTCCCAATTCCCGACTTCTATAATAGTGCCCTCTCGACGAGCTTCTGATATGACGATATGCGCGGCGCACGCATAACAGCCCGGGCCCCGGCACTAACGGCCAGAGTTGCGCGTGTCGCTCGCCGCCGATTCGCCGAGCCATTTGCTAATCTGGGTCCGCTGGGCGTCGGTCAGGCGCCGGGCTTGCACGGTTGCCGATTCATCTTGTTCGCCGCGAAGGGCGGCCAGGTGATCCAGCTCCAGGGCTCTCTCGGCGTGCCGGCGGCCTTCGACACGGTTTGCCGTCTTGAAGAGCAGTTCCGCCAGGGCATAGTGAAGAGCTGCCTCGGTCGGGGCCCGCTGAACCACCGCAGTCAGCGCCTTGATGGCGTGGCCGAGAAACTCCTTGGCGCGCTCACTTTGCCGCTCGGCGCGCTGCTTGAAAATCTCGTATTCCATCAAGTAGCCCGCTTTATTGTCAGGATCGAGCTTCTGCACCTGGCGGGCATGGTCGAGGGCGTAGTCGGCAATTTTGTCCGCCTGGAGCCGCCATTGCTGCACCGGGACAGTCAGCCGCCATTGCTCCATCAGCCAATGGGACATCTCCCGCGAGGCGGAACTGTCTCCGGGATCTTCCCGGATTGCAGCGCGCAAGGGCATAATGATCTTGTCTTTCAAATCCTTCATGGTCAGCAGCGTCGCCCGCTCTTGATTCGTCTTCTCCTGCTCCTCTATTTGTTCGCGCCCGCCATTGCCATAGTGGCTGCGCGCTGCGGACAGGTAGGCCATGCTACGCGTGATGGGTAAGAAGATAAGCAGCAGATAAACCGCGCCAATGCCGGTAACAATGGGGAGTGGCAGCACGCGGGAGAGGACCGAATGCTGAGTGGGCATTGCGGGACCAGTACCCGGTACCGAGGACTGAGTACTGAGCACCGAACTCCCCTCCACGACGGCTGCTTCTGCACTCACGAGCGCGAGTGCCACCATGACCCACAACGGCTGCGCCACGGACGGCCAGGCGATGCCGTCGGAAATGCCAAGGTTCAGCAACAAGGCCGTCACGCCGGCTGCTAGAGCCAGGGTGCGCGATTTGCCCGTCCAGGGAATGCAGTCAAGCACCACAAAGACGGCAAACCAAACAACGGCGCGCATCATGGAAAGACCCGTCTCCAGCGGCAATAGATTCGCCGACAGTTCACCGGCGCGGAGCAAGAAGCCGAGCAAAATCCCGGCAATGCCGCCGACAAAAAGGTCCAATCTTGGTTTGGTGAGTGGTGAGTGGTGAGTGGTGAGTGGTGAATGAGTGGCGAGTGGCGGGTGGGGAACGGTTGGCGGCGCGAACGTGGACTCGTTCTTTTTACCACTCACCACGAACCACTCACCGCTCACCTGGTAGAAGAAGACACCCAGGGTGGCCAGCAGAGCGAGCATGGCGAGGATGCCATTGCTGGCGGCGAGTTCAAGAGCGAAGTTGTGCGGATCCTTGACGGTTTCATACGCGCTTGGCGCCATGTAGCGCGGATACAGGCGATTGAAGTTGCCCGATCCGACGCCGAGCCAGGCATGATCCTGAATCATGCCGAGCGTCGCGCTCCAGTATTCGGTGCGCAGGCCAAAAGAGCGCGTCGCTTTCCCCAGTGCTCTGGCGCCGCCTTCGGTTCTTGATGCAGCCAAGATGAGCAACCCGAACCCGGCCAACCCAGCCAGCACCCAGGCGCGGCGACGCCACCAGGCCTGGCGCCAGTACAAGGCCAGGGCGAGGCCGCCCGCAAGCAGCGTGCCGAATATGGCCCCACGGCTATGCGTCAACCACAGGGCAATGGCGATGATCATGGCAGAAGCGAACGCGGCAAGCACGCGCCAGCGTTGCAGGAGCTGGCGGCGTGACACGAACGCCCAGCCCGCCGCCACGGGGAAGATCAGGGCCAGGTAGCCGGCAAAAGCATTCGGATGCGCGTACGTTGCGAAAACATTGTTTTCCTGAAAGCGCTTTTTCCAGATCTCCAGCTGAGGATCATTGGGCGTGAAGACGACATTGATCTTCGCCAATTCGGCACGCAACTCGTCCGGGTTGTCGGCCATGGCCCTGCTGCGCGGCAGTTCGATGGCAGCCTGGTAAATGGCGTGTGCCGAGAGGCTGACTGCCGACGCGACCATGACCGCCATCAGGCCGCGCAAGTCCTCGGGCCGGATCGCGAGTTGACGAACCAGCACGAGCACCAGAAAGAGGATGAGCCATTCGCAGGCGATGAGCACCGCCGGATGCTTGTAATGAGCCGCGGCGAAGGTGCTGAGGAACACCAGCGCCACCACCGTCGCCAGGCCCGTCTCGACCCAGCCGAAAATCCGCGTCCCCTGCCCGAACCACGCGCGCCAGGCAGCCCACGCTACGGCCGTCACTAACCAGAGCATGCTCAGAATGAGACCGGAGATGCCGCTCAGGGACTCGAGCAAGCCGGGGTCTTCGCCAAGCACCAGCGGCCGGGCGACCAGCAAGGCGGTGACCATGCCGAGCAGAGCCCGGCGCATCAGCTCTGCCCGGCGCTCGTCAGAGGCGTCCAGCGGAGGCGGCACAACGGACTTATTCTTTTTGCGTCGCGACGTGGGAGGCGCCCTCGCATGCGTTGCAATGACCGGTATGGAAGTCCAGGCTATCGCAAACCCGCCCTGAGTCAAGGTTGTGATTCGGCATAACCGGCACCGCGGGGCTTGTCCCCGTGGACCTCGTGACTGGCAGCCAGATCTGTTGCAACGAGAAGTTATCGCCGCCACGGGGCTTGTTCCCGTGGAGCGACGAATGTCAGCCGGGCCATCAGTCGTGGCTCCGCCGGGACAAGCCCGGTGGCGGCCGTCGGTAAGTACGCAGCGATTAGTGGCCACCACTCATCGATGCACCGGGACAAGCCTGCTGGTGTCGTCGCTGCAAAATCGCGAACGAGCCCGGGAAACGAGGTGCGCAAGGTTTTGACCCAACCCGCACAACTGCTTTTACCACTACCGTTGCATTGGCCCATACCGCCGAAGGGGCCGCGCCTCGAGGACTTTTCCGTGGAACTTTCCGCAGGTTCCTTGCGTCTCACCCAGGGAAACAACTCCTCGGGCACGCTGCGGCAGTTGACAGATGTGATTGACCCATGTTAGTTTGAGTAAACAGTTTCGGGCATGCATCCTATCACGGTGAGAGAAGACGTATTGACTCTACGGTGATCGTCACAGGTGCCGCGGCCCGCGCGGCAGTGAGGGGAACATTCTATGCCAGTTCAACCGGGTGTGTGGGGCATTGACCTTGGCCAGTGTGCCCTGAAGGCCGTTCGCGTGGAGCAAATCGACGGCCAGGTCACGGCGACTGCGTTCGACTATGTCGAGCATCCGAAAATCCTCAGCCAGCCGGACGCCGATCCGGACCAGCTGACCCGCGAGGCGCTGGAGAAGTTCCTGTCGCGGAACAGCCTGAAAGGCGACCTGGTCGCCATCAGCATCCCCGGCCAGAGCGGCCTGGCACGCTTCGTCAAGCTGCCGCCGGTCGAAGAGAAAAAGATCAACGACATCGTCCGCTTCGAAGCCAAGCAGCAAATCCCTTTCAACCTCGAAGAGGTGGTCTGGGATTATCAGAAGCTCAGCTCCGGCGTGGTCACGGACGGCTTCGCCATGGAGACCGAGATCGGCCTGTTCGCCATCAAGCGCGACACCGTGAACCGCTACCTGCAGCACTTCAAGGACGTGAACGTCGAAGTGCAGATCGTGCAGATGGCGCCGCTGGCGCTGTGCAATTTCGTTTCTTACGATCTGCTGGAGAAGGCCGCCCCCGCCGAGGGCGAGGAGACGGGCGGCAAGAAGCGCTGCGTGGTGGCACTCGACATCGGCGCGGACAACACCAACCTGGTCATCACCGACGGCCACCGCATCATCTGGCAGCGGCCGATTCCGCTGGGCGGCAACCACTTCACGCGCGCCCTGACCAAGGACATGAAGCTGACCTTCGCCAAGGCCGAGCACCTCAAGCGCAACGCCACCAAGTCGCCCGAGCTCAAGCAGATCCTCAGCTCCTTGAAGCCGGTGCTCAACGATTTCGTCGGCGAGGTGCAGCGCTCGCTGGGCTATTTCACCAACACGCATCGCGACGCCGCCATCCAGTACATGATCGGGCTGGGCAGCGCCTTCCGGCTGCCCGGTTTACAGAAGTTCTTGAGCGAGAAGCTGCAGCTCGACGTGCGCAAACTGCAGAAGCTCGAGCGGCTGGCCGGCGACGAAGTGGTCACGGCGCCGGTGTTCAGCGAAAACGTGCTCAGCTTCGCGGTTGCCTACGGACTGTCCCTGCAAGGGCTGCACGCGGCCCGGCTGCACACCAATCTGCTGCCCCAGGAGATCCGCGTCGAGCGCCTGATCCGCGCCAAGAAGCCGTGGGCCGTCACCGCCGCCGCGTCCCTGCTGATCGGCACTGCCATGCTGGCCATCGGCTACAACCGCCAGTTCGTGGCCGTCGCCTCGCCGCTGGTCAAGGAGAAGATGAAGAAGGTCGATGAGGTGGACAGCAAGTCCAGGAAGTTTGCCTCGGACGTTGTCACGGTTCAGCAGAGTATTGAAGCCCATAAAGCCGCCGTCAAGAGCATTGTCATCGGCCAGGACGAGAAGCTCAACTGGATCCTGTTCAACAGTTTTGTCAACCGGGCCCTGCCCAAGCCGGACGGCTCGAATCTGAACACGGTGCCGACGAAGCCGGACACTATCTCCGCCAAGGACATTTACTGGAAATACAACGGCCAACTGGCCTATCAGAAATTCCTGGCCCAGCAGAGGGGCACCGCCAAGGCGCTCGACAAGGTGGACGAGGACGACTGGCGCGACGATCTGGTCCAGGCCAATGTGGAGTCGATGTATTGCATCTACTGCCCGAACCTGGCCGCCTACTATGCCAATCTGAAAGCCGATCCGGAAGCACGCCACGACACGATGACCGACAAGGACTTCAAGACGCCTCCCGAGGGAGGCGGCTGGGTGGTCGAGCTGCGCGGCTACACCTACCACCGCGGCCGGCTCAAGTTCGTCCGGAAGGCCGTCGTGGAGAACTTGCAACGCCTGCCCATCCGGGTGGCGCAGGACAAGCCGGCGACGCCGGACGGCGCTCAGACCGGCGCCCCGGACCAGGCCACGCCGCCGGTGGCCGCAACGCCGGCGGCGACACCTCCAGCCCAGCCGGCCGGAGCGGCCGGGGCCACAGGCGCCGCGGAAGGGGACAAGAAAGACAACTTGAATGAGGTCAGCCACGTCGTGCTGTTCCGGCTGCGCTCGGATGAAAAGTTCGATCCGATGGGCTTCCAGCTTATCTCCGGCCGTTTCGCCGACAGCCTGGTGGGCGGGGGGGGCGGCGCCGCCGGCATGATGCCGGGAATGCCAGGCCAGGCGGCTGGGCAAGGCGGCGCGGGGGAAACGAAGGTTACGGGGGGCAGCGCGGTAAGCTGGTCGCCGCTCGGTTCGGAAGGCTCGGGCGGCAGCGCCAGCAGCGGCGGCACCATGGGCATGCCTGGATTCGGCGGCCCGCGCGGCGGTCAGCGACAGGGCGGCGGCGGCGTGAATCCAGATAAGTTCATGAAGATGATGCAGCCCAGCATGGGAGGCCAGGGTAATACGATGAGACCACCCACGGGCTTCGGGGGTCCGGACAGCACCGGCATGCTCGGCGGCGCCGAGCCGGACGAAGGCAAGAAAAAGAAAGGCGTGCACACGCGCACCGAGTTCGTCATCCTCTTCGTCTGGAAGGAACCCTTGTCTGCGGAGCTCCTGTCCAAGGAGGAAGGCGCCGCTGCGGCGCCCGCCCCCTCGGGTATCGGCCTGGGCGGCATGAACATGGGCGGCGCAAGATGATTTACTCCAAATAGCTCCATAAAGGTTAGTTCCATGGCAGTAAAAATCGATAAGGAAGTGCTCATCAAGCACCATTTCTGGATCCTGACCGGCCTGTGCGTGCTGCTGGTGCTGATCCCGCTCTTTTGCCTGGTCGGCGGTGTCAGCGGCACAGTGACCAAGGAAGCCGAGGTCATGGCAGCCTCAAAAAAGAAGGCCCAGTCCATCTCCAGCTCCGAGCAAAAGAACGGCAAGTGGGTCGATGCCTACAAGAAACAGGACGATATTGTCGATAGCCGGCGCATGGTGGTCTGGAAGCAAGCCTGGCAGACCCAGAGGGACTTCATGACCTGGCCGGAAGGCTTGCTCTCCGAGTATCCGGCGTTCCGCACCAAGCAGTTCGGCGACCCGATCAATACGGACGAAGCCGACAAGTGGGGGCAGACGTACATGACCCAACTTCGGCCGGTGATCATGAAGATGCAACCGCTCGAGCCCCACGTTTCTCCCCTGCAAGAGAATTTTGTCCCGGCCAACAGCGATTATGACCGCATCGTCCAGTTCAAGGGGGATAGCTGGAACGGCGTGCTGAACCTGGCGCACCAATTCCGGGCGGACGCGACCCCCTCGCGCGAGGACGTCTGGCTGGCCCAGGAGGACTTGTGGGTGAAGCGCGAGCTGCTGGCGGTCATCCGCGCGGCCAACGATGCCCTGTCGCGTTTCAAGGAAGTGGTGCCGGAGCCGCCGCCGTCAACGCAACCGGCCGCAACCGCCGCGGCGAAAGACAAAGCTGCCGACGGCAAGACTGCTGACGGCAAGGACGGCAAAAGCGCCAAGAGTGCCAAAGCTCCGGCCAGGCCAGCGGCGCCTGTAACCGATCGCAACCACAAGATCTTCCAGAATTACTTCTGGAAAATGGACATCACCCTGTCGCGCAACGCGAGCGGGAAGTATTTGCTGAACGGCACCGTCACCAACATCGGCAAGCGCCGCCAGCCGCTCGGTTCTTTCCGGGTCTATCTCGATAACCACGAAGGTTCGCTGCCCACGCTGCTACACATCGACCATGAGCCGCTGGCCGTCGACGAAACGCACGCATTCAAGGATGTACTCGTGGATGAAGCGGCGGCCATCGGCGGCATATACGGCGTCGAGCAGGTGCTGACCTGGCGGACCGCGGTGGTCAAGCGTCTCGACGATCTGCGCCTGGATTACAACGCCAGCCGGCTGGCCGCGCGCAGCCTGGTCCAGCCGCGCTGGATCGAGAAGGCCGCGCCGGGCGATGCCAATGCTGCACCGGCCCCGGGCGTGGGCAGCAAGCCAATACCTGGAGAAGTAGGCAACGAGCGTAACACGATGGCCGCCATGATGGGCGCCGGTGGCAGTCAAGGCCAGACGAAGAACGGCTTCACGCTGGCGCGCTATTTCGACACCAACGAGCAGGTGCGGCACATGCCGGTGGCCATGGTGGTCGTGGTGGATGAAGACTTCATGCACGAGTTCCTGGGAGCGTTCGCCAATTGCCGGCTGCGCATGCAGACTCTGCAGTACCACTGGCACCACGTGCGCGAAAAGATCAAGCCGCAAGGCGAGGGCGGGGCCGCGGCGACGACGGTGGCGTCCGGCCGCGGCGACACGGAGCGCAGAACCCCCACGCCGGGACGGAAGCCCGCCGACCCGGGAGAAGCGACCATGGGCATGCGCGGGCCCCCCATGGGCGGCCAGGGGGCCGCCATGCGCGGCGGTAAGGGCAGCATGCCGATGGTGGGACCGGGACCCATGGGGGGCATGGGCGCCGGCATGGCCGGCATGATGGGTCCGGGAAGGGTGATCACTCAGAAGGAAGACGAGGACGAAGCCGACATGAATCTTGTGGAGCTGTCCGTCTACGGCCTGGCTTCGATCTACGAAAATCCCCTGAAGCCGGCGACGGCGGCCGCCGACGCCACCGCGCCCAAGTAAAGAACGTGTGTGGCGGCAAGTTTTCAACTTTCCGGCAGGAAGGCCTGGCAAGTTAGAAACTTGCCGCCACGACCGCGGTTTTCAAAGAGGAAAACAGTCATGAACTTGAACTTGAAAGACTTCGATATCAAGCAATTTATGCTCAAGCACGGCGAGTGGGTGGGGCTGGGCGTGGCCGCCGCCATCATGCTGCCGGCGTTCGTGATCGGCGCCATGAACGTGGCGACCAGCGGCAGCGCCCGCGCCAACGCCGACGACATCAACAAGATGGCTGTTGCCGCTGATAACAAGATTGTGCAGAGCAACCCGCCGCCTGACGCCGACAAGGCGGACGCGTTCAAGGCGCTGGTAGTGCGCATGGACCTGGTTGAATCGCAGAAGTACCAGACTGCCAACGATTGGTTTATTCAGAGCTCCTTTGAAGACAGCAAGCGGCGGGCGCCGTTGGTTTTGCCGCCTGGTGATTTCCAGGCCGTAACTTTCCGCGGAGGCATGCTGGGACGGATGTTCAGGGAAACGAACAACGGGCTGCTGCAGGCGTGGGTGCTCCGCGAAAAACAACGCGACTTAAGCCCCAGGGAACTTAGGGAGCGAAAGAGGATTCAGAACATTCTAAAGTCTAGAGGTGCTGGCGGCATGGGCATGGGCATGCCGGGCATGGGCGGCATGGGCATGGGCATGCCGGGCATGGGCGGCATGGGCATGGGCATGCCGGGTAAAGGAGGAGGCATGCCGAACGAGAGAGGACAAAGCGGCGGCATGGGCATGCCGGGCGGCGGCGAAGGGATGATGGGTAACAGGCCCGGCGCAGGGATGCCTAGCAACATGGTCAAAAGGCTTGAGCTCATGGACGTGGACAAGATCACCAACGACCAGAGTGTGCACTTCGCCGAGGATCTTTACCCCGTCCGCATGGCCGTGGTCACCGGCACGATACCCTTCAAGCAGCAGCTCGAGTCATTCCGGATTGCCTTGCGGAAACGCAATCTGAACGAGCTCATGTCCATGCTGGACACTCCAGAAGCCGAGTTCCGCTTTGCCGGACTCGAGATTGATCGCCGCGACCTCTACCCGGACGGCCGGGAAAAGTCCCCCTGGAGACGTTACGACGAGGAAATGCGTACTAGGTGGAAATGGTACCTGGCCCGCGCCATGGATACGGAAAAGGAAGATCCCGAGCTGAGCAAGTTCTGGGGGCTGCAGAACCGCGGCGGGCTGATCTGGGCCCGGCCCGTGCTTGTCCTCCCCTACAAGGCTAATGACGAAGAGTCACGCTATCCCAAGATCGAAATCCCCAGCCTGAAGCAAGCGATTGTCGAACTGGAGAAGAAGGGCACGGAAAACGCGCCCAAGGTTGCCAATAAGTGGGCCGAGAAAATCAGATTGAAATTCGATCCCGAGAACGACGACCTGGGCGCCAACGCCGAGGACGAAAACAAGATGGACCAGCCGGACACCGGCACCAAGGCCCCGGAAGCCGAGGACAAGAACAAGACCGGCGAGGAAGAGCCGCTGGTGCCGGAGAAGGCGCTGGTGCGCTTCCTCGACATGACGGTCGAGCCGGGCTTCGTCTATGAATATCGCGTGCGCGTGAAGATGCATAACCCCAATTACAACAAACCTAAGGAAGTCGCCTATCCCGCCCTGGCCAAGAACAAGTTTATCGTCGGCGAAAACAGCGAGGTCATCCGCGTGGCGGTGCCCTGGGAAACGGATTGGTACGTCATGGACGATCATCCCACCCCGGACCGGCTCACGATCCAGGTTCAGAGGTGGCTGGGCGTCACCACGCCCGATCCCAACACCGACCAGAATTACGTCAAGGTCGCCGACTGGTGCCTCGACGATCGGGCCATGGCGTCGCGCGGCGAATACATCGGCCGGCCCGACCTGGTGCAGGTGCCGACCTGGAACACGGAAAAGGAAGACTGGGAGCTGGCGCGGCATCCCAAGCGCGGCGGCCAGAAGCTGCAGATCGATTTCACGGTGAGGACCAACCAGCAGTTCCCGGCCTTGCTGATCGACTACGACGGCGGCGCGGGGCGGGACGTGCGCTTCAACGGCAGGCCGGTCACCGACACGGCCCCGGTGCAGGTCCTGGTGCTGACACCGGAAGGCAAGCTGGAAATCCGCACCAACGTGGAAGATAAGGAAAAAGCCGAGCGCAAGGAACGCTTCGATGACTGGAAAAAACGCCTGGAAGCCGTCAAGAATCCCAACAAGAAGAAAAAAGAGCAGAACCTCTTTGACAGGAGCGGGCCTTCCAATTAATCCTTTGTCCTTGTCCGGATAGGCTGTGACCTTGCCATCTTTACCAATTTGCCCACGGACCTTGGTCCGTGGGCTTTTTGCTGCGCGCTGCAGTTGGGTTTGACTGGATAAGGTTTGGCGCTAGAATTGAGTAGGCGGCCCGCGCCATGGAGGGCGGGGCAGCGCGAGACACAGAAGAGGGCGGCTCATGTGGCAGATGAAACCGGAACATCCGCTGCGGCGCCTGTTCGCCGCGCTGGCGGAACAAACCTTTCTCGAAACCCTGGGCATCGGGGACCCGCAGCTTATTGATTACCTGTCCGCCCTGCTGTCGCGCTTCCTGCACATGGATGCCGTCTACCGGCTCCGCAACGCCGAGGGCCGGCGCCTCGAAGAGGTCGCCGACATGCTCCTCGACGCCGAGGCCATGCCCGCCGCCGGCCGCACGCGCCGCGAGGTCTATCGCCACATCGGCGATTTCACGCTCTTCTGGACGGGAGTCTATCCCGAGGCCCTCAAGCGGCTGCGCTCGGTGCTGGTCAAGGATCACTTCATTGACTACTGCGAACAGGGCAAGCGCTCGTATTACATCGCCAGCACGTTCGCGGATGAGCCCTACCGTGAAGAAGCCGCCGTGCTCCGCCGCCTGAGCGATGAGTTCGAGCTGTGCGCCTACGGTCTGAACCAGGTTCGCCGGGAATGGGAGCGCAGCCTGCCGACCGAGACGGGGAGACATGGGCAGCAGCTACTCGGCTGAACCGCAGATAACCATCGAATGTAGAATATTGAATACTGAATGCAGAAGTGCGGGCGGACTTCTGCATTCAGTATTCAATATTCTTAAGTTTTTTATTCACGGCGACTTCAAATCAAAGTCCGCCTTGGTGCTGCCGGCGGACGACACGGTGAAGGTCAGCTCCGTGGCGTCGTTGTAGCGGCGCGGCACCTTGTCCTCCAGTGGCGGGCCGCCGCGTTCGGTCGGCGCGTCCTTGGCGCCGGGCTTGGTGGCCCACAGGTTAATCAAGACCTTGTGCTTGCCCACGCGAGCGCCGCTCTCCCCGGTGGACGCCGTCAGAGTGTACTCCCCTTTGTCGTTGGTCTTGCCGGTCGAGCCGGAGGCGTCTTCGTACGAATCCATGTCGGGCTGAAAACTGATCATGGCGCCGGCCAGCGGCTGGCCATTCATGGTCACCTTGCCGGATACCGGAGCAACCTTCCGTCCCCCGCCGCAGCCCAGCGCCGTGGCGAGGAACAGGACAAACCAGAACCGTATACGCATGGATTGGTCTCCCCTCTCAGTAATCAGGCAGATTTTCCGCGCCCTCGCACGTGGACAGCGCCATGAAGACGGCGGTGCCGATGCCCGCATTGATGCTGCGCACGGAGCCGTCGCCGAACAACCAGCTCATGCCGGCCGGGTGCAGGCTGCCCCAACCGTATTTGCAGGGATTGGAATTGCCGTTCAGCAGCGTAACACAGAGGTCGTAGTCGGGGATCAAGGTGGCGCTATAGGGCCAGGCGGCGCCCTTGGAATAAAGGTTGAAGGTATCCGCCCAGAACGGACCGCGCGTAAAGTGCGTGCGCGTGTGCCGCTCGCCAACGAAGAGCGTGTTGGACAGTCCGTCGGTGACAGTGGCCATCTTTTCCGCCTTGAAGCCGGAATAGCCATCGCCGTGGAAGGCCCCTCTGCCGGAGGGATGGGCCTTCTGGGCGGTCTGCACCTCGTTCCAGAAGCCGCCGAAGGTGTTCGTGGTGGCGGTGTCCCCTATGCCGGACATGGCCTTGTAGGAACCGGTCATATAAAAGATGCCGGGGTTGCCGCCGCCGTCCGGGGCCACGGTTTCGGGTTTCAGCGACATCTTTTGCCGGGTGTCCGCCGGGCAGGTGTAAATCTTGAGGAAGAAGGTGCAGACGGGCTGGTTTCTCATGTCCTGGTTGGGAACGGGCGTGTCCAGGTAGGTGTTCCAAAGGTTGTCCTGCTCCAGAAACGGCAGGATGGCAATGGACCAGCCGGAGAAGTACTGGAAGGCGCCCCCCACGTTCAACTCAATATGGCCGGAAGGGAAATGGCCGTTGGTGTCGTGGTAGTTGTGCAGCGCCAGTCCAATCTGTTTGAGATTGTTGTAACACTGGATGCGCTGGGCGGCCTCACGGACCTTCTGGACCGCCGGCAAGAGCAGACCCACCAGAACGGCAATGATGGCGATCACCACCAGCAGTTCGATGAGGGTGAACGCCTGGCGCAATCCTCCCCTACGGCGTGGGGCAACACGGAGCATGGAGCACCTCCCGGAAAGAGAATGAAAAAAAGGCATGACGCGACTGTGCGCGTAAAAACACTGCATCCAAGAGGAGGCGAAAATATGGCAGCGTCGGAGGGGAGATGGGAAGGCGCCTCCCCCGAAGCTTGCCTCCTAAAGGTCTATCGGTACCTCCAAAGAGGTTCGCCGTCAATCAAATTCCAGATAAAAGCCCAGGAAATTTGCCGAGCTCGGCAGACGTTCGCCGAAAAAGAGGACAATCCAGACAATTAAGATAGGTAGGGATTCAGCGGAGCCTGTGTTTCCGGCTCGCTGGCTACTGCTCCTCAGCGCTTGAGGGTGCGATGAAGTCCGCGCTATAAAGCTGGGCCGGTTGTCTGCCGTCCCGCGTCGACGTCCAAAGCATCCGCGTGCCGTCGGCGTTGAAGACCGGCAGCACATCCTGGCCGGGTGCAAAAGTCAGCCGCACCTGTTTGCCCGTATCCAGGTTCATCCACCAGACGTCGTAATTGGGCCGCGCCGCCGGATTGCTGTGATCGGCGGCGGTGTAGATGATGTGCTTGCCGTCCTTGTACCAGAAGGGCGCCCAGTACACCCAGTCGAGGTTGTCGGTCAGGGCACGCTCGCCCGTGCCGTCGGCATTGATGACGTAAAGCTGCAGGTGGTCCTTCTTCCTACGGTCGCTGCGGAAGATGACGCGCCGGCCGTCCGGCGAGAAAAACGGCCCGCCGTTATAGCAGCCCGGCGCGTGCGTCAACTGGCGGGCATTCTTGCCGTCGGCGTCCATGATAAACAGCTCGAGGTTGCCGGTGCGCTGCGAGCAAAAAACGATCTGCTTGCCGTCGGGCGAGTAGCTGCCCTCGGCGTCGTAGCCGGGCGTGCGCGTCAGGCGCTTGAGCTCCGAGCCGTCGGGATTGGCTTCAAAGATGTCCATGTACTGGTCGAAATCCCACTGGTAGCGGCGGCGTTTGCCGGAGGCTTTCTCCTGCTCGCGCTGGCGGTATTCGTCCGTGTAACGCGCCTTCGCCACCGGATCGAGATGGCTGCTGGCGAAGATGATCTTCTTGCCGTCCGGCCGAAAATAGCTGCACGTCGTGCGGCCGACGCCGGGACTGACGCGGTGGTAAACGCCGGTGTCCAGCTCCATGACGAAGATCTGGTAGAAGGGGTTGCCGCTCCCCTGCTCTTCCGCCTGGAAGATGATCTTCTTGTCGTCGGGAGAAAAGTAACCCTCGCCGGCGCGAACGAAATCATGCGTCACCTGGCGAATGTTCTTGAGATGGGCGGCTTCGGCGGTCTGCCATTCTGCAGGGGCCGCCCCCAAAGCGAGGCAGGTCAGTAAGGTCAGCATGAAAACTCCGATGCCAATCGTGTCGCTGTCGGATACGATGCCAAGCGTGTCGCTGTTGAGGCGATCGGCATCGTATCTCAACTCCTTTCCATTATAGATAGAAGAGCCGCGCGGGACGCTATATATTGTCGCGCAGATGGGGGGCGAAGGGATGCTTCTCGGCCTTTCTGTTCTGTCCATGAGTCCGAAGATCTGGAAGGAGAACGGCAAGCTCATCGCGCGGACTTCCGGCTGCTTCGCGCTGTTCACCTTCTGGCTGCACTGGCGCAAGGTCGTCATCGATCCGAAGCACCAGAAGGTCATTATCACCAGGCGTTCCTTATGGTTCTGGGAGAAGCGCCGCGTCATGCCTTTTCGTTTCAGCGAATCGATCGCCTACGGCTACAATGACGTGAGCGGCACCTCCGACTGGGGCGGCGCGGGTCAGACTTTCGATGTCTTCCGGATCAGCCTGAGGCTTGCCGATCAAGAGACCGTGCCGTTGTTTTCTTTCTTTGGCCGGGGCAGCTTTGTCAATAACAGCGTGATGCCCGACTGGTGGTACTGGTCGGAATACACGACCAGCATGTCGGGCACGCAGGAGCAAGAGTCGCGGCTGTACGCGGAGCTACTGAAACGGATGATCGGCAAGCCGCTCAGTGCATGAAGGCGACCCGGGGTATGGAAGAACTGAAGAAAACCCTCGCGCCCGTGACAGATTCCCTGCCGCCTTCGGTGCGTGATTTTCTCGATGCCGGCGGCTGGTGGGTCGTCCTGGGCGTGCTCGGGCTTATCGTGCTGCTGCTCGTCTGGGGAATTGCGGATCGCTTGTTGCGCCGGCTGTTTCGCCGGCGCACGCCGTGGGGCGAATGGGACAAGGAGCTGGATGAGGACCTGGCCGGCTATCCGCCCTTGCAGATTCCCGCGGGAAGCCAACGGCTCACCGTCTATCACTTACCTGTGCGTTTGCGCCTGGTTGTGCTGGCGCCGGCAGGAACCGAGGCGCCGCTGAGCCTCGAAAACGTCGTGCAAACGCTCGATCAAGTCGTGCCGGGACTGGGCGGCATCGCCGTCAATGACCAGCCGCGCGTGCGTGCCTGGCCGCCGCAATTGAGCCAGCAGGGTTTCGCCATCGCCTTCCAGAGGCACACGCGCCGGCCTGAGCCGGAGGGCACGCCGTCGCACTGGCTCCTGGTAGCCGGCCGGGCGCAAGTAGGCCGGCAGACCATGCTGCTTGGCCTCGCGTTATGGCTGGATCAGCCGGCCACGCTCAATCCGGTCGTTTTGGAGCCGCATCAATGGCTCGACGTGGTGCGCATCAAGAGCGGGCCGTCATAGCTGCTATTCGATTTCAATGCCACGGCCTTGTGCCGTGGTGCCTTACGCTGGCTTCTACACAGGCGCGGTCCTGTTGCGTATTGATGCCACGGCCTTGTGCCGTGGTGCCTTACGCTGGCTTCTACACAGGCGCGGTCCTGTTGCGTATTGATGCCACGGCCTTGTGCCGTGGTCGCTCACGTTGGGTGCTTGCCCGCCAGAAACGAACGTGAAGTACCACGGCACAAGGCCGTGGCATCTGTAGATTAAAGGGCTTCTGGGCTAGAAACCAACGTAACCGACCACGGCACAAGGCCGTGGCATTGCGTCAAAATAGAAAAACGCGACTTCAAGACCTGCGCGGCGAGCTAAGTTGCTGCAGATGCGCGCACCCTGATTTAGTCGATAATCTTGTTCAGCGGATATTCCACAATCCCTCGCGCCCCCGCCTGCTTGAGCTGCGGCACGATTTGCCGGACGATGTTTTCATCGATGATCGTGTTCACATCCGCCCAGTCCGGGTCGGACAAAGACGATATGGTCGGCGTCTGTAAAGCCGGCAAGATTTTCAGAACCGCAGGGAGATCGGCCTTGCGCACGTTCATCATCAGGCCGACCTTGCCTTCGGCGGCCATGGCACCTTTGAGCATCAGCAGCAGGTCTTCCATTTTCCGCCGTTTCCAGGCGTCGGCGTGCGCCCGGCTGTTGCAAATAAAGCGCGTGGTGCTCTGCAGCAGATCGGCCACGATGCGGAGGTTATTGGCGCGCAGGGAACTGCCGGTCTCCGTGACCTCGACAATCGCGTCCGCCAGCTTCGGTGGTTTCGCTTCCGTGGCACCCCAGCTGAACTCCACATGGGCCTCCACGCCGTGCTGCGCCAGCCAGCGGCGCGTCACGTTGACGAGCTCGGTGGC
>DASZFN010000558.1:0-14359 GCA_035939715.1 Gemmataceae bacterium
ATTGCGCGCGGTGCTCTGCTCTCAGAAGCGCTACAGGAAGACGAGCCGCGCACTCAAGCCGAGCTGTCGGGCCCCAGTTTGTGGACTTCGACACAGCGAGGAACTCTGCAGATCAGGTTGGGCAATGCGCTCCCCGGATTCCATTCCCCAGGTAAACAGACCGCGGCAACGGCTCTTAATTGGTGCGCCGAGTTTCCCCAGGTCATGCGCGGCGGCGGCTTCGATGCAGTGATCGGCAATCCGCCCTACGGCGCGGCCCTTTCGGACGAGGAGCGTCACTTTCTCGCCAAGACGTTTCGGCTGGGCACCACAGATACGGCGGCGCTGCTGATGCTGCAAGCATACCGTCTGACAAAACCGGGCGGCTGGAATGGCTTCATCGTCCCCAAGCCGTTTACGTACGCCTCGAACTGGAAGCAGGTCCGCGCACTGCTCCAGCACGACCTCATTGAGCTCGTGGACGCCGGCAAGGCATGGCCGGACGTCAAATTTGAACAGGTGATCTACATTCTTCAGAAAGGCAAGACATCACCTGATTACGGGGCGCTTCGGCGGGAGGGAGAGAGATTCCGCTACCTTGGGCGAATCAATAAAGAAGAATGCAATGCGTTTGGATTTTATGTGAATGGCGTCACCCACCGGGAAATGGCGCTGGCCAACAAGATCCGAGGCGTGGGCGCTTTCTTGAGTAACTTCACGACAAACGTCCGCGGCGCGATGCTGCAAGGATCGCTGGGCGAGCGGGGCCCGTGGCGCGTCATCGGTGGAAAGCAGATTCAGCCGTTTCACCTCCGGGGCCAAAAGGGCTTCCTGCCTGTTCGCGCAGCGCCGCCCCAACCTGCCATGGTGCAGCCCGGAAGCATTCTGGTGCAAAATATCGTGGCCCACATCCATCACCCGGTCGAGCACATTCAGATCATCGGCGCGGTCGTCTCCGCCAAGGAAGCCGGCAGACTGGCAATCCTTGACACGGTGAACCAATTGACCAACCGCTCGTCGCTGTCAAGCCATTTTCTGCTGGCACTGCTTTCTTCGCGGCTGGTTAATTGGTACGTGTACCGCTTCATTTTCGCCAAGGCGATCCGCACTCTGCACTTTGACGGGCCGGTATCGCGGCGCATTCCCATTCCTAACATGAATTTGAAGAATTCCGTCGATAGGGCGCGGCACAGCAAGATTGCGGCCCGGGCGGAGCTGCTCGCCACTTTGTATGCTGAAGCTGCGGCGGCGACTTCACCTTGCCGGCCGGCGCGGCCGCAACAGCGGATCAGGAAGCTGCGCGCGCAGATCGATCAGCAGGTCTATCAACTTTATGGGTTAACTCCGGAAGAAATCGTCGTCGTTGAAGAAGGATGGTCCGGTACACTGGCTCGAGGAGGCCGTGATGAAACTGCTGAGCTGGATTCTGATGGTGCTGGTTCTCGCGACGGCAGCCGCGGCAGCGTCCGTCACCCTCGACGACGAGCAGGCGCGCGCCTTGGCCGAGATCAGAAAACTGGGCGGCACCTATGAAGTCGATACATCCAGCCCCGACAAGCCCTTGCTCCGTGTCGTCCTGCGCGGCCCCAAGGCCACCGACGCCGCCCTGGAAACCATCAAGCCGCTCACCAGCTTGCAGGAGCTGTGGCTTGCCAACAGCGCCGTTACCGACGCCGGGCTGGAATCGCTCAAAGACCTGACCAACCTGCGTGCGCTCGATCTCTACGAGACGGCTATCAGCGACGCGGGCCTAGAGCATGTCGCAAGCCTCAAGGCGCTCCGGCAACTAAACCTGGGTGAGACCAGGATCACGGACCGAGGTCTTGAATCCTTGAAGCGTTTGGCCCGCCTCCAGTCGCTCGAATTGAATCGAACCGCCATCAACGGCATGGGCCTCGACAATTTGAAAGGACTGGCCCGGTTGCAAACGCTGAGCCTGGTTGGCTCGAAGGTCACCGACAACGGTTTGGCCAGTCTCAAGAGGCTGACGGGCCTACGGCAATTGAACCTGAGCGCCACTGCGGTCACAGATAAGGGACTGCAGAGCCTAACCGGCCTGACGCAATTGCGCGAGCTTTGGCTGGCCAACACCGCCATCGCGGACGCGGGCCTCGATTCCCTCAAGGGGATGAAGCGCCTCGAAAAACTTAGCCTGATGTCAACGAAGGTCAGCGATGCCGGCCTGGAAAAACTCAACGACATGAAGAACCTGCAAACCCTCGGTCTCCAGCACACTGCCGTCACGGGCACGGGGCTCAGGCATCTTAAGGGGCTGACAAAACTCCAGGTGCTGGAGCTTTCGTGGTGCAAGATTGCCGATGAAGGCCTGGAAAACCTTCAGGGATTGAGCGAACTTCACACGCTGAGCCTTCAGCACACGAAGGTCGGCGATGCCGGTCTCAAACACCTGAAAGGGTCAAGCAATCTGAAGCTGGTCGACCTCGATGCAACCAACGTCAGTGAGGCAGGCGTGATGGAGCTGCGCAAGGCCTTGCCGAAGGCACTGGTCATTCGCTGAAGCCGTTTCACGGTTGTTCATGATCCAATTGTTACCAGTTGTAAACCAGCCCGGTTTGCGCTTTCTTTCACTCGGGGCATTGATAGACTGACGCCTGACCGTGCCGCCAAGCCGCAAGCGACAACCACAAGGTGACCTACCAATGGCAAAGGACCCGTACGCGAAGTGCATCAAGAAACTGATCAAGCTGGTAAAGTCTGCGGACAAGCGCGTCCAGCGAACCAAGAGGCAATTGGCGAAAGTGCTCGGTACGGACGGTCCCGATCCGTTTCCGGTCAAATTTGTGGACTGCAGTTTCGAGGTGGACCGCGTCTCCTATGAGGCCAGGTTATCGGCGGGGCAATGCGAGATGATCAAGGAAATCATCGCCAAGGGCGGGGGCGCCAAGGACGTGGTTGAAAAACTGCAGGAACTGCTGCGCAAGGTGGATACCGCCTCGGTCGAGGCCCAGCAAGCGCTGGCGGGCGCCCTCTTGACGCCAACTAGTTCGGCGGCCCAGTCAGGTTCATGCCCTCCCGACCTGGGATGCTGCACGTACAACATCAACGGCGACATGGCCAAGGCCGCGTGCATTAGCCAAGCGCAATGCGACGCGCTTGGCGGGACCTGGCAGCCCGGGCCTTGTTAAGCACACTAACCCGAAGCGCCAGCGAGGCCGAACTACCAACGGAAGCGGCCCTGCACTGAGACGAACGGCCCGGCGCCGACATCGACGCGATTAAAGCCGTTGTCGCTGAAACTTGCGCCCTCGAAATAAAAGCGGTCGAAGATGTAGCCGCCGCCGATGTCCACCGAGAGGTTCTTGAGCAGCAATACCTGCACGCCCGCCGTCAGGCGCATGTCGTAATAGTAAAGGCGGTCGTTGTAGCTCGGCCGGTCGGCCAGGAAGTAACCCTCATTTCCCCAATCGTAACTCAGATAGGCGCGCGTCAAAGGCGATAGCCGATAGCTGGCGCGGGCGTGCACGGTGCGCAAGAGCATGTAAGAGAGGTCGAACGTCAGGTCCTCCGTTGGCCGCCACATGATCGCGAACGGCAAGCCGATGTTCATGCGAAACGTCTCCGACGGCTGGTACAGGTAGGCGACGCCAGGGAGCGGGAACGGCAATTCGCTCGTCGGCGAATAGGCCAGGGACAACAGCCAGGCATTATGCTCGCCCGACGGAATTCGCAAGAAGGCATTCACGCCGAAGGTCATTTCGTCGATGCCGTGAAACGGCTTGTCGCTCGCCGAACCGACGCTGACGGTGCCGCCGCCGATCCAGCCGTTCTCGAACTGATGGCGGTAGCTGGTAGCGAAACGGATGTTCCACAGCTCGTCGGGGAAGGGCTGCAAAGTGTTGGGCAGAATGGCGCTCGTGTGGTAGAACTCGCCGCGGACGTTGGCCGACAGCGCCCACTCGTCGGTGCCGCATTGCCAGATGGGAAACGCCACACCGAAGTCGTGCTGCACGTAGCTGAGGTTCGTGTTCTGGCCGGACACCGGTTCGGTGCCGTACCAGGTGACGCGATAGTCGGCGCGCAGCGGCGCATGCCCGACTGCCGGACTGAAAAAAGGCGAGAATTCTCCCGAGCCCGCGCCGAAAGCGTCCGGGTTTGGAGGGCGTATCTCCCCCGGGGGCGGAGTGATCACCGGCGCGGGAGGCAAAGTGTCGGCCGGTGTTACAGGAACGACGGGCGCAGTCATGGGTGGCAGAGGCTGAGTGAGCGCCCCAGGCGGCGGCGGCCATGGCGACTGAGCGGGCACGGGGATCGGCACTGGCGGTGTCGAAGGCGCCGCTTGCGCGGGAGTTCCAGGCGCTGCTGCCGGTGGGCCGCTTGGTCCAAGTAATGGGTCGCCTGGTGTTGCTGGCTTGGGCTGCTGTGCGGCAAGCATGGTCGCTTGGGTCAGCGCCATGGTGAGGGAGAGCGCCACGCGCGCGGCAAAGCGCTTTGGATGCATCGAAGCCTCTTTAGTTTGCGGGCCTTGCCTGGTACCCCTCACTTTTCCCAGTGCAGCGAGCAAGGTCCGCCGGAAGGACAGCTCATAATGGAATCCGCGCACTTTGCTCAAGAGCAATCTATAGTCGTGCGCGAATCTGCTGCACCAGCCCGAAGCGCCAGCGAGGTCCTCGCTGGCGCTTCGGGCTGGTGTGCTGCCGAATTGCGCACGCTGAATTTTTAGTAGGCCCCGCGTGCCGGGCGGGGCCTATCTGGCTCCGCCCACCAGACCCGGTGTGAAACCATTACTGCGGCAGCAATTGAAATTCTTCCTCCATCTTCTCCAACGTCACCTGTGCATCGGCGGTCATGCCGAGGTCGAGTTGCCGGCGAAGCAGCTTCAGGTCAGCCCGGCCGGCGCGGAGGCGGTTGCGCATGAGCTGGTTCATTTTGCGCAGCCGCGACTCCACGGATGGACCCGAGGACGCCAGCATGTTCGGCGTACCCCACTCGGCGACCCGGTCGGGCACTTCTTCCCGCAGCACGGTCACTTCGGGAGGCGCCTCGATGCCGAGGCGCACCTGGCCGGGCTTGAAGCCGACCACGGTGATAGCGATGTTCATGCCGGGGATCAGAATCTTCTCGTGCAGGCGACGCGATAAGACGAGCATGGCCGGTGTCCTTTCCTTTAGAAGACAGGGCGGCGCGGAGTCTCGCCGCGGACCGTTGCGCGTTGTCCTCATGGATTGAGGAAGGGAAGCAACACGCCACGGCCAAGAACCGTTTGCAGGTGTCAGCCGATGCCAAGGACAAACGCAACGGCTATGCCGGGAGCCTCAAAAATTTTGGATTGTAAGTAACCTTTCGCTGCACAATGAGTTGCGTCGCCCGCTCGATACTTGAGGAATTCTTGGTTTTGAACGGTCGTTCATGGATCTGTAAAAACTACGTTCAAAGAACCGGATCCAACAGGGGAGAAGAGCGTTACAGCTTGCCGCGCCGCATAAGGCTTAGCAGGGCCTGAATATGCTTGCAGCGGTTGTGGGCCAGGAAGCCAAGACATTCACAAGAGCAGTCGTGCAGGCTGCCGATCCGGACATGGTAAAGTTGCCCCAGCCCGAGGCGGTGCACGGCAAAGCCCCGGCCGCCGATGTCGCAGGGAATCTCGCGGAAGGCGTAGTTGACGGCCGCCTCACCGTCTTTGACGCAAAAGACGCCGACGCCGTCGAGGCTCGACGAGCGAATGAGGCGGATGGTCCGCTTTTTGCGCGACGTGTCGGGCATGTTTCGGGAAGAGCGTTCGTAGCGGGCAAGTTAAAAACTTGCCCCCACATCGATGGGTGTAATCCTCCGCAAGGTTGAATTATAGCAGGGAAGAGCTGGGGACTTCAGGCTGGTTAGTCCTCCCAGAGAAGCAAGCCATCGGAGAGTTCTGGTCTAGTCTTTTGTTTGCGCGAAGACTTGCTCCAGGACGGCTTCGCACTTCTGGAAGGCGATGAGCAGGTTCGGATCGAATTTTCCGGGCGTTTCCTCCAGAATGAGCCGCCGGGCGGCGGCGTGCGCCAGGCCGGGCTTGTAGACCAGACGAGAGCGCAGGGCGTCGTAAACATCGGCAATGGCGACGATCCGCGCTGCCAGCGGGATGGCGGCGCCGATGAGACGATCGGGATAGCCGGTGCCGTTGAAATGCTCATGGTGATGGCGGGCAATGTCCGTGGCCAGTTGCAGGAAACCGGAGGCGGCGCCGTGCTGGCGGGCGACGGCGCGCAGCAGGTCGGCGCCGACGGTCGTATGCGACTCCATGACCGTGCGCTCCTCCGCATCGAGCTTGCCGGGCTTGAGCAGCACATGATCGGGAAGGGCGATCTTACCGATGTCATGCAGGACAGCACCGCGTTCGAGCGCGCGTACGAAGAAGCCGTCAATGTCCGCCGCAAAGGCCGGCAAGCGCGCCGCCTCTTCTGCCAGGGCACGGACATAGCTCTGAATGCGCGTCAAATGCCCGCCCGTCTCGAAGCCGCGGAGCTGAGCCATTTTGGACAGCGCGAAAACCAGCAGCTCCTGAGAGCGATACGACTCCGCCTCACGAAGTTGCTGCGTCAGCTCCAGTTGCCGGCCGATCGGTTCGCTCCCTGCTGGGCCGGGCGAACTCGTGGCAGGATCCACAAACGCGCTCACTGCGCCGATGACGGCGAGCGGTGTGGCATAGCGGTCGGCGGGATCGACCGCCATCATCTGCTGGACAATGGCTTCCAGCGCGGGCGGCGCCTCCGGCCTTACGGAACTCAGCGCGGGCGGCGCGTCCCGCTGCCGGGCCAGGAGCTCTTCAATGACCGCTCGATCGCCGGGGAACGGCTTACGTCCGGAGAGCAGCCAGAATAACGTGCCGCCCAGGCCGTAAATATCGGCGCGGATATCGACCGAGCGCGCATCGCGGGCTTGCTCCGGCGCCATGTAGTCGACGCTGCCGAGCATGATGTGCGCTTCAGTGTGCCGCCGCCGGCACACTCGGGCCAGGCCAAAATCCAGAATCTTCACCTGGTTGTGCGGCGTAAGCAGCAGATTCGACGGCTTGATGTCGCGGTGCACGAGGCCGTGTTCGTGTGCGTGCTGCAGCCCGCTTGCCGCTTGCCGGATGAAGTCGCAGGCCTGATGAATCGGCAGCGGCCCGTTGTCGATTACATATTGTTCGAGGTTTTGCCCGGGGACATACTCCATCACCAGGTAACGCAGCACTTCGCGGTCGGAGTCCGGAACCGGCAGCTCGCCGGCGTCGAAGGCGAGAACGATGTTCGGATGGTTGAGCACCGCGGTTGCCTGCATCTCGCTGTAGAAGCGCTGCAGAAAGACCGAAGTCGTGTCGGTCTCGCCCACGAGGGCCTTGATGGCCACGGTGCGCTTCATGTGAATATGCACCGCCTTGTAGACGACGCCCATGCCGCCGGCGCCGATGCGCTCAACGGTGCGATAGTTGCCCAGCACGAGCCCGAAAGTATGCCCGGCGAGGAGCCGGCTGACCTGGTACTCGGTGAGCAGTCCCTGCTTCACGAGCTCGGCGAGCACCGCGTCCGTGTCCGCGGTTTTGAGGTGCGGATTCTTTTCGAGAAACTGTTCGAATTCACGAGCGGTCTGTAGCCCGCTGGTCAGTAACCGCGCCAGGAATTCGTCCGGAGAAAGGTGGGAAGGCGCGCCCGGCTGGTATGGCGCCAGCGCTTCCGAGTCCGGCCAGGTTTCCCTGCGGCTAGGCTGGTTCTGAGAGCCGGGATACGGCTCGGCCATGGTGGGCGCGGAACTGTCGCTTTTCGCGTAGAGGGAGGCGCGCGGGCCTGCTTCAGAGTCGGAGGACATGCTGCTCATGAAGCCTTTCTCTGTACCGGCGCTGACGCTGCTGCAGCGCGCTCGGGGGCTAGGCGGGTGGCCCGCGGCTGTTCCGAAGCCGCGAGCGGTTCTGTTTCCAGCAAAGTATTCGCGTGGGGTGCGCAATTGGGGAGCGCGCTGGAGTAAACTGCTCTCGCCTTAAAAAGATAGTCCCGCTTTACGCGGAGTCAAACAAGCCGGTCGTAGGTCTGCCGCGAACTCGGCGGACGTGAATCGTCGCGCTCGGTTATTCGCGCATCTGAGAACATCATCAGATAGCTATCTGGGGTGTCTTGCTCACCTGCTCAAAGTGCCCAAGCGGGTCCTCAAAGCTGGGAGTCCGGTTATACGTTCGTAGCCGTAAGTCGATAGCCTGCAGGAAGTTAATTCCGAGAGCTTGACAAAAAATGTCCTGCTCACTGGAGGTGTCTTGCTCAAAAATTACGGACAAGATCAGGAGGAAATTGGCCTCCAAAGTGGTTTACGCGCCGTGGCCATGTTGGCCGCCTTGGGGAATATCTGGAGTTCTGTGTTCCATGGCCATGTTGGTGGCCATCTTGGCATCCAATCCGGATTGCCTTTCCAGGGTAGAGCCCTCACAATGTGCTCTTACTTTTTGTCGGAAAGGAATGTCCAAGAGATGGCAGACATGGCAGAGCCAGACGCAAGCGCATCCTCGGGCCTCGCGGGGCCGTACGACGTGCTCTTCAATCAGGAAGCCTGGGAGGTTGATGCGGAGCCCCTAGCGGTCGACGAGGTCAAGCAAACGCCCAGCGCGCCGGTGAGCCCGCCCCCTCTGGTGCGCATAGTGGAAGCGCTATTGTTTGTCGGCGGCAGTCCGCTGAGCGCCGAGCGCGCCTGCGCCGCGATCCGGGGCTTGACGCCGGAGCAATTCGACAGCAGCGTGGACGCGCTCAATCGCGACTACCGCCGTCAAGGCCGGCCGTACACGATCCAGACAGGCGCCCAGGGCTGCGTGCTCGTCTTGCGGCCGGGTTTCAAGGCCGTGGCAGAGCGGCTCTACGGTCAAACACGCGAGGCCCGGCTTTCGCCCGCCGCGATCGATGTCCTGTCCCTGGTGGCCTATCGGCAGCCGGTCGCCAAGCAAGAAGTCGACAGTATCCGCGGCATGGAATCGGGCAGCCTGTTGCGTCAGCTCGTGCGCCGCGGCCTGATCGCCGTGGTGCAGCGCGGCGAAGCCACGAAGCGCCAGGTTGCCTACGGCACCACGCAGCGCTTTCTCAATCTCTTTAAACTTCGCAGCCTTGATGACCTGCCGCAGACGCAGGATCTGCAGAAACTGTGAGACCGGGCTTCCGGCTACTGGCACTCAGACGTCGTTTACGCGCGTAGCCCACAGCCAAAATGACGAGCGCCGCCGCCATCGGCCACGGGGCAATCTTGAGTAGGCCCGGAGTAAAATTGGGCTGGGTTTCTGAGATCAACGGGGTAGCGGCGCTGCCGACCACTGTTGGTCCGACGGAGCCGCCCAGGTTGCCGATCATGTTGATGAAACCAATGGCGGAGGCTGCGGCCGTCGAACCGAGGAACATGGTGGGGATTGGCCAGAACGCCGGCAGATGCGCGTACATGCAACTGCCGACACAGAAGATCATGACCAGCGCCGGCCACACCGGCACGCCCGCCAGGCCCGCCGCCAGCCACAGCGCTAAACTCCATAATGCCAGCGGCACCGCCACATGCCACGGCCGCTCCCCCGTGCGGTCCGAATGCCAGCCGTTGACCAGCATGCCTACGAACCCCAACGCAAACGGCAGCGATGCCAGGTAATTGGCGACTTCCTTGGAAACGCCCGCCTGCGACTTGATGATCGCCGGCATAAACATCGATAGACCGTAGCTGGTGAGGTTCAGGCAAAAATAGACAAAGGTCAGCAGCAGCACAATGCCCAGGTGGTGCACCCACGCCCAGTGCCCCTGCCCCTGTTTGGCTTTGTGCTCGCGGTCCAGCTCGGCCAGCAGCCAGTCGCGCTCGTCCGCGGGCAGCCAGGTTGCCTTGCTGGGGCGGTCCGGCAAGAAGAACAGCGTCGCAAACCCAGCCAGAATCGGGGCAATGCCTTCCAGAATAAAAATCCAACGCCAGCCCGGCAGGCCGAACCAGTGGATTTTTTCCGCGATCAGCCCGGACAACGGCATGCCGCACATGCTCGACAGCGGAATGGCCGCCATGAAGCAGGCGATCGATTTCGCTCGATCCTCAGTCCGAAACCAATGCGCCAGGTACACGATCACCGAGGGGAAGAAACCGCCCTCGAAGAAACCGAGCATGAAGCGCAGGAAATAAAACTGGTACTTGGCAGAATCATGCAGGCCGTTAATGCACCGGGCAATGCCCGAGACAATTTGCAAATTGCTCTTACTGCCGAAGAGAACGGCTATCCAACCAAAGACCGCGTTAAACACCTTATCGATGCCGTCAATCGCGCTACTGTGCTCCGCCACGTGCGGCACCCAGCTGAACATCTTGTTGGCGAACGGTGTGCCGATGGTGCCTTCCAGCGCCGCGCAGATCCCCCACAGAATCAAGATGCGCACGAAAACCCAGCGCGCTCCGCGACGCACGACCCAGATGGTGCTTGGGATTTCCAGGATCCAGTAACCCAGGAAAAAGACGGCCGCACCAAACCCAGTAATCGCCGGATCAAAGCCCAGGCCGCCCTTGTCCAGCGGCTCGCGCATGGCCTGTTCGGCCACAGATACATTGACCCGATCGAGGTAGGCCAGGATGTAAAGAAAGAACAGGAAGGGGATCAGATGAATCGTCACCCGCCGCCGCGTGCGCTCCGCGATGTCAGTCGCCGGCCGGCGCCAGATCAGCGCGATCAGCCGCTCGGCAAATGGCGAGGGGGAATGCGACCCGTTGCTTGTCATGCGCGTGCCTTGACTCCCGGAAAAAGCTCCCCACGATTATCGCGGTTCCAACGCCAGAAGCAATCCCCCGCGGGAAGTTTAGCAAGAGCAGTCTCCAGAACTCGTTGGCGCGGGATTAACTTCGGCAGTTTTCTTCCACGCTTCACGCCGTGGCCGCGTCCGGCACCAAACTTGCTAAATCTGGTCAAAGGTCCTCGAATTTTGCACTCTTGACCGCAAGGCAGAGCACCAATGAGCCAGGCAACATCTGCAACCGACTACGAATGCGAGGTGACGGTACCCGCCGGAGACCGCAGGTTGGAGGGTATCTTGAGTGTGCCCGCCCAGGCGCGCGGCGTGGTGCTGTTTGCCCACGGCAGCGGCAGCGGCCGTCACAGCCCGCGCAACCAGTTTGTCGCCCGCGTTCTCCAGCAGGCCGGACTCACCACCCTGCTGATCGATCTTCTGGAGGAGGACGAGGGGGCAGATCGGCGGCGGGTCTTCGATATCGAATTGCTGGCGCGCCGTCTGCTCAGCGCGACCGAGTGGCTAAGCAACCATCCGGACACCAGCACTCTCCGTCTCGGCTACTTCGGGGCCAGCACCGGCGCCGGCGCAGCTCTGGTCGCGGCGGCGCAGCAACCGGACAAGGTGGCGGCCATCGTTTCGCGCGGCGGACGTGCGGACCTGGCCGGCGCGGGCTTGCGGCATGTCCAGGCGCCCAGCCTGCTGATTGCCGGCGGCAACGACGACATCGTGCTCGAACTCAACGAGCGGGCCTTCGAACGATTGCGCTGTCCTAAGAAGTTGGTCGTTATTCCAGGAGCGACCCATCTCTTCGAGGAGCCGGGCGCTCTGGAGGAGGTGTCCCGGCTCGCGCAAGCATGGTTCGTCCAGCATCTCACCGCTTGAGAGAGGGATCCGCCCACGAGCCGCTTCCCGCAAAATCTTAGGCGAGCAGCGAGACTTTTCTGTCTTCTTCGGATCTCCTGCTGTTTACTTTGCCCATTTCTGCCGGTTGACCCATCGGATTTGAAGCAAAGGCTGCTCTCTGCGGAGGCAAGCATGCACCCCTTCATGATCACGCGCTGGGTCAACCTTGGCATTTTTACGTTTGCCGTCCCGCCCCGCTTGTTGCTGCGGCACGTTCCGCGCGGACTGGAGCTTGACCTCCTTGACGGCGACGCCTTTGTCAGCCTGGTCGCCTTCGACTTTCGCGACACGCGCGTGCTCGGCGTGCGCTGGCCCGGCTATGTCAACTTCCCGGAGCTGAACCTGCGCACCTATGTGCGCCGCGGCGAGCAGCGCGGCGTCGTCTTCTTGCGCGAGCATGTTTCGCTCCGCCTGGTCTCATGGATCGCGCGCGTCTTCTTCAATGAGAACTACCGCATCGCGCCGCTGACCAGCCTGGCTCACAAGACCACGGACTCCCTGGAAATGGAATGGGAATTGACAGGCCCGCAGCGCGCGCATCGAGTCGCTATCGCCGGCTGCTTGCCAGCCACCCTGCCGCAGGCAAACAGTCCGGAACACTACTTTATGGAACTTCGCTGGGGCTTCGGCAGTGATCGCCACGGGCAGACCATCTGTTACGAGGTCTGCCATCCTCCGTGGGAGATTTATCCCGTACGCTCGTCGGCGCTTGATCTCGATTGGGGGCAGGTTTATGGCCCGGAGTGGCGGTTCCTGAACGGCGCGGAGCCGTTCTGCAAAGTCCTGGCGGCTGGCTCGGAAGTCCTCGTGTATCCAAGCGTCCACAGGAATGGAAGGACGGCGTCTTCCTGCACAGCAAGCAGGGCGATGCCGAGGCTTAATGGCGCCGCTGCCGGCTTGAAATGTCATAGGCTGCATGGAATCGTTCCAGAAACTCCCGTCCTACCTCGTGAATATCCTGCGGGCAAGACGGTGCAAACGCAGCAGCAGGGATTTTGAGTCCTTCATCCAGCAGTTCCCAGCCACGTCCGCCGGTGGCCATGTAGGCGCGTGCTTCCTCCAGGAGCGTCTGATTGTCCACTTTGCGGATGAGCGCCAGCAGCTCGCTGGAAGGCTGTAAGCCAAATTTCCTGTGAATGACGTCCTGCACTCTGTTCTCGGCAGCGACGAAATCCGGAAATGCCAGCTTGAGTGGCCGGGGCATGTCGCCGACATAGGCTTCGGCGGCGTCATGCAACAACGCCGCCAGGCGTGCCGTGTTGTCTTCCCTTAGCATGGCCATGATGTCATGGACAACGACAGAGTGCCAGGCCACCGAAATCCAGCGCAGGGCATGCCCGCCGAAACGGCACGTCTGAGCCAGCGCCAGGGCGATGTCCTCTATGTCGACATCCTCCTCTCGGGGGTTCGCCACATCGAAGCGCCGGCCGCTGCGGGTTTCGATCCAGGTAGACTGTGTCATACGAACCCACTCAAATCAGCATTAGCTGGCGTTGGAACGACGACAAAAAGCTGCACCCCTGCTCGGTAACGAGCACATCTTCTTCCAGGCCGATATAGCCGGCGTCCGTCGGCACGCCCAGTTCCAGGGTGAAGACGTTGCCCGGCTCGACGATGCCTTCGGGAGTCTTGCCGTACTTCTCCCAGCGTGGCCCGAGCATGGTGCCGCCGTCGTGCACCGCCCGGCCCAGCCCGTGGCCGAGGCCATGTTTGAATTCCGGGTAACCGGCATCCACGACAACTTTGCGACCGGCGGCGTCGACCTGGTAGCCGCGGACGCCGGGCTTCAGCATGGCGGCCCCGGCCTCGATGGCCTGGAGCACGGTCGCGAAGGCGCGCCGGACGCTCTCCGGCGGCTGGCTTTCTCCCAGCCGGCGCACGTACCACATGCGTTGCAGGTCGGAGCAGTAGCCTTCCTGTTTCACGCCCAGGTCAATGTGCACGAGTTGCCCCGGCTCCAGCCGGATATTCGCCTGGGGTTTGCCATGTCCCGCCTCGGAACCGGGTCCGATATTGACGATCGGACACGACTCCCACTCCCAGGCGCTGGCCAGCCCGAGGGTGCGGAACTGCTCGTGCACATAGTCGGCCAGTTCTGTCTCGCTGACGCCCGGTCGGATCTCCTTGGCAACCAAGTCGACGATCGCCTCAGTAGTCTTGATGGCGCCGCGCATGCGCTCGACCTCGGTCGGCGATTTGCGGCCGCGCAATTTCGCCAGCAAGGGCGCGGCGCTGGTCAACCGGCCGGCGTAGGGCGTATCGCGGAGCAATTCGTTCAAGGTCAACCACATGCCATGTGTCAAGCCGTCCGCCGTGGGATTGTCGGTGCTGTAGTTCAGGCCGATCTGTTGTGGGTCCAGGCGCTTGAGCGCGGCGACAAGCGGCTGCCGAATGGACTCATCGTAGCCCAGAACCTCGGTGAAGACGCCGAGCGCCTTGATGTTGGCCACATCAAACCGGCCGACCAGGGCGATCCGTTGACCACCCTTGGCAAAGAGAAACGCCGAGATCCAGGTGACGTCCGTGCCCACAATCAGATCGACCCCGGGATCCGGACGGATGCCGGTTTCCTTGACAAAAGTCATCCAGCACTCGAGGCCGGTCTCCTGGAGCAGCGCCTGCGCCTGATCGGCCTTTTCATGCAGTAGCGTCATGAGCACCCTCAACTACTGGAGGAAATAATGAATGTTGAATACTGAATGTAGAAGAGACGCCGGCACTTCTACATTCAGTATTCAACATTCAGTATTTTTGGCTTACTTCCATAACTCTCGCAATCGCCG
>DASZFN010000559.1:0-5023 GCA_035939715.1 Gemmataceae bacterium
CATGTTCCGGCTCAATCGGTAAGATTTCGAACGCGTTGTCTTCAATGCCGTTAGAAATCAATGTTTGATACGGCACTGCAATAGGATACTTGCCGATACTCACCTTGATGGCGACTTCCCATAAAGTCGCCGGGCTAACGAAGATCTCATTGGCAGGATCTGCAATCAAGGCCTTGGCGTTAGGACTCAGCTGGGGATCGTCCGTGATAAACCACAGGAAGGCATGCGTGTCAAGCAGCAGCCTCACGGCATGTACTCCTCAAAATCTTCCAGATGTTCTTCGTCCTCGACAGCCAGTGTGATCATCCCCTGGCAGGTGCCTGGAACACGAGGTTTCCGTTCAAGGGGTAGTGCACCAATCAGCTTTGCGACGGGCTTATGATTCTGCGTAATCAGTATCTCTTCGCCAGGCGTAAGCTTGCCGATGAGTTCACTCAACTTGGCCTGGGCTTCTTCAACCGTAACCGTCGCGGACATCGGTATGCTCCTTTCAGGACGCGATCGCATTGCGCTATTGGAAAGACACTCGACAGATCCATTTTACCAATATCTTGTCCCACCCGGACGGAAAGGGCGGATCTAAGTCACGAACGCGGGTTCATAAGTTAGAGAACGAGATTTTGAAGAATGGGGCTAACGCATTACATTATAATGCAGTTGGCTTGCCCGGAGCGGTTCATCAGCATTCCTATTTCGACGCAGGACCTGTGCCATGCCTTTGCTCGACCATTTTCATCTGCCGGTCAGCGAACGCCGCAGTTGGGAGGGCTTCCACGGCATGTGGGCCGCAGCGCTGGTCGAAAAGCTCAATCGCGACATTCTCGCCGACGAGTATTTTGCCGACATGCAGGTGCACATCGGCAGCCAGGTCGAAGTTGATATCGCCAGCCTTGCGGAGTCGCGGGGAACCCAGGAGC
This sequence comes from Gemmataceae bacterium, assembly GCA_035939715.1. Lineage (GTDB taxonomy): Bacteria > Planctomycetota > Planctomycetia > Gemmatales > Gemmataceae > DASZFN01. The sequence continues at coordinate 918 of DASZFN010000559.1, forward strand.
GGAGCGCCGGGCCCGCAGCCACCCTGGCACAAGTATGGGCGCCTCCCGCGACGGATCTGATCTTGCCGGCCGTTTTTCCCGACGATATCGAAGTGCAAGTCTTCGCGACCGTCACCGGCGCCACCCTTGTTGGCGCCATCGAGCTGGTCAGCCCCGGCAACAAGGACCATCCGGAGACGCGCCAGGCTTTCGCAGCCAAGTGTGTGAGCTACCTGACTCGCGGCATCGGCTTGATCGTCGTGGATATCGTCAGCAACCGCCTGACTAACTTGCATAACGACGTGATCGGCCTGCTCGGCCGGGCAGAGCCGTTTTTGCTGCCGGCACGACGACGACTTATGCGGTGGCCTATCGACCGTCGCGGCAGCCGACCGGGGACCAGATCGAGCTCTGGCCCAGGCCTCTGCGCCTGGGCCAGCCGCTGCCGTGTTGCCCTTAGCTCTCCGCAACGCAGGCGTAGTCCCTGTCGATCTTGAGGAGACCTATAGCGAAGCGCGCGAACGGAGCCGACTGGCGTGAAAGGAAAGCGGGCGCTGGGCTGCGAGCTGTCAAACACCGGCTGGTGATCCAGCTAGTTCGCTCTGGAATCTCGTTACCATGGGCGACGGCTCGCCCGGGCACGCAGTTTCGAAACTTCTTACCCGGCCGGATCTTTGTGATAGGGTATGCATTGACGCACTTTGGGATAGCATAAATTATGCGGGGATTCCAATCGTGGCGTCTGTTCTCTCACGATCCCAATCGGGGCTCAGACAAATAAAGCAACAAAATAAAGCCCGCAGCAGCAATGACTGCCGCGGGCTGCTTTTCGATCAAATCGGCGAACCTGTCAATCCAGGAACGCCACATTGCGGCGGGCTGCCGACTGGTTTTCCGTGTTCATGAGGACGCGGTGCCACTCGCGCAGCACGATGGTCCTGTGATCCGTGTGCCGAATGCGTCCGCGCACGAATACCGCCGGATTGCGGCGCATGGTCTGCCAGCCCCAGGTCCTCGCCGCGGCATTGCGGCTCAGAAGCTTGCGATACTGGTTTTCCGTAACGCCGCGCGGATAGCGGCCGCAGACATAGACCACCTGGCCCCCCAGCCGGCAGCAGCATTCCGCCCAGTGCGGCTTGCTGCCCAGACCCCGGCTGAGCGGCTCGTTCCGCAGGAGCAAGCTCTCGTCCACGACCAGGCCGGGCACGGGGATGAAAAACCACTCGCCCTGGCGAACGTAGGCAGCATTCTTGCGCCGCTGCCGCGCCTTGCCGTTGAGTGCGTGCCGGGCCTGGGCGTTGCGCACGTCGATGGGCTTCAACGCTTCCCTGGCTTGCCGCACCGTGCCGACCGGCGCCCTTTCCGGAATGGCCGCGACGAACCAATGCCGCTCATCATGGCCACAGAGGAACTTGTGCTTGGCACCGTGGTCGCGCACCAGGAGCAGCAGATGTCGCTCGCCCGGCTGTACGTCGAGCACATCAATCTCGGCCAGGGCGCGAACCGAACGAGCGATCTCGAAGAACTCGCCCCTGTTGTCGCTGCGCACATCGAGCCTGACCAAACCGTTACCCCGGCCAGGACGATCGGCAATCTTCAATCGCGCGCCCATGCGGGCAAACTTTTTGTCCAGAAGGATGGTGTCCATGGCATTGCCTCCGTGCAGACCGAGACACACGATGCGCAGCCGAGGTTCGCGAGAACTCCGAGTGGATAGTTCCTTCTATGGCCTGGGCGGGAACTCTTCCGGCCCGAAGATCTGGCGAACCTCGGTCTCGCCCTCCCAGCCCGGCCAGTGCTGCTTGTGCAGTTCCATGAAGTCCACCGCGGATTCGATCGCCTCTTTCTTCGACTTGAACTCAAAAACCGCGAAGCCGCCGACGACTTCCTTGGACTCGGTGAAGGGTCCGTCGGTCTTGGTTATCTGACCTCGAGAGAGTCGGACGCGCGTGCTCATAACGGTTGGCGCGAGGCCGCCGCTCTCGATCATCGCGCCGGATTTGACTGCCTCTTCGGCGAGCTTGCCCATGGCGTCCATGAGTTCCTTGGGCGGCGGGCCCGAGTTTTCCGCGGACTTGACCAGCATCATGAAGCGCATCGTCATCACTCCTTATGGGTTCGGATTGAGCAGGGTTGCCGACCGTCTCGACCGGCTGAACCTGGGCTCTACTTACCAGTCGAACGAGGGACAATGAGATCGACAAAGGGCAGAAATCTTTTTGAGCGGTAACTTTACGAGCCCGCTTTTGGGGGTCTAAAGCGGCTTTGCAGAGTTCCGGATCGTGCGGCGCTCGATCGGCCTGCTTCAGGATGATAGCCGGCTACGGCGCTCACGTGCCCTTCTTGGCGTACCATTTCTTCCAAACACCCGAGTAAGGGCCAAGGTCTGCGCCAGTCAATTCGCGGAGCGCGAATAACACGGCTTCGCGTTGCGGATAAGGGTGCTGCGGAAAAGTGTGTGCGCCTGAATTTGCAGCGTTCAAGCGGCTCGCTTCCGCGCCGCTTAACACTCGTTTGCGGACGAGGTAGTCGTAGCGCTGCTTGGCGGGCCACTTACCCGGATTGAGCACGGGCTGGCAGACGGAGAAGTCTTGCCGCAAGTAGGTTACGTCGGCACGAATGGCAGCGCCGTCGAATTTCCCGTAATAAGCTGTCGGCAGGGGCTCATCCGTTTTTGGCACGGGGGCACGCACGAGATCACTCGCGGCGAATGAGGGTGAGTGACAGAGCAGGCAATTGCGCAGATGATTGACACGCACCAACTCCGGCACGATCCACTTCTTGTCCTCGCGCTGCAGGGGGGCTGCGGGATCGGGTTGATCGAGCATGGCGAGCAAGCCCGCAACGGCTTGCCTGTCCTGCAAAGCCGCCAGTGCCTCGGCGGCATGCTGGGAAACGGGAAACCAGGGGTAGCGCAGGCCATCAAGAAAGAACTGCCGGGAGTCTTCCAGGGGTCGCTCCTTCAACGCCTGCACCGCTTCTTCGCGCACCTCCGGAGAAAAATCAAAGAGGGCACGCTGCGCCAGAACCTTAGTTGTCAGCCGCTCTGAGCCTGGCGACAGCAGGCGCACCAGCGCTAGCCGCAACGATTCGTCCTCGGCTTGCAGGAGTTGCGCCAATGCAGGGACGGCCTCTTCTTTAACCCGGGGCGGCGGGCCGGTTCCTGTTCGGTCCTTGATGGCATGTTCGTTGAAGAGAGCTTTCCCAAACCTCGGACTGCTGCTGAGAAGCGCTTGCTGGAAATACACCGCGCCCATGGAAGAGTTCGCATTCGACCGTGCCCTTTCCGGTGTTCGCGACAGAAGCGACCGTAGCAGAATGGAAGTGGCTTGTAATTGACTGGCGGCTTTCTTATCGGCCTGGCAGGCGGGTCCCTTGCGAAAAGGCAGATCACCCAGGTCCGACCGTTGCGGCAGCAGATCGAGCACCGTCTGAACGCTGGCCGGCGCCTGGCCGGACTTCGCCTGGGCAAGGAGTTTGGCTGAAGTTCCCTTGATGGAATCCACATCGAGCTCGGGAACATCCTGCAACAACAGATCAGCCAGGGCTTCCTCAGGGAGACAGTTCAGTCGCTTGAAACCGGGCGGGTCAGCGGGAGCCGAGCGCATCGGGACGGCAGCCTTCACGTGCGCTTCTGCCAGCGATCCTTGCCGGCGATCGGTCAGAACATGTTGTTGCCGTGTGTTCGCGGCCGTCTTTACTACCTTAGCCCCAATGGAAGCCTGAGACCTTGACCGCCCGGACGAGGAGGCGACCAAACGCTGCTTTTCGTCATTTGCTGGTGGCGTTGGGCTTGTGGTTGGATTTTCGGAAACTGTCTTAACTAACTTCGTTGGTTCCGCCATACCCGAAACTGCGGTCGGAACCGCGGGGACAGCGGCAACGGGCGCCGCCTGGATCGGCGCGGAAGCCGGTTTTGGCTGAGAACCTGGCAGCAGCCGCCAGGTTAACATAAGTCCCACAAGGAAGAGAATTTCAAGTACGCTGGTAATCCCGATCAGACGCCAGTTGGTAACGGCTTGTCCTTCGACATCGGACGGCGCAGATACTTGGCAAGAGGGACGTGCCATGACGAATACCTCCTTCGGTGCGCTTGCCTGTCGCCGAGAAACTTCATGCACTGAACT
>DASZFN010000560.1:0-2891 GCA_035939715.1 Gemmataceae bacterium
TGCCCTTGACGAAGACGCGCCTGAGATCCCGCAGGCTCGACAGTTCGCGCAAGCCCTCGTTGGTCACACGAGTATTGCGCAAGTCAAGCTGCTCGAGGATCGTGAGACCTTTGTATCCGTTCTGTAAACCACGTCCCGCCGCCCGGCATGCCCGGCGCGGAGCGACGCTGGCGGGCAGAGCGAGGTGGCGAGCAGGTGGGAGCGAGGGGTTGGCGGCGGCCATCGACGAGAAGAAGCGGGCGAGTGATTGGACGTGAGACGCGTTCATGAACTGTCGCTGGATGCGGCCGGAGGCGGTTGCCAGCGGTCGGGGAGCCAGGCACGCAACAGTTCGGGTGCTGGCTCGGGATCGTGGGCCAGACGCTCCAGAAGATCGCGTACGTAGGCGAAGGCGTCGATGCCATGGCGGTGACATGTCGAGGTCACGCTGAACAGGATCGCCGCGGTCCGGGCGCCGGCTTGGCTGCCGGCGAAAAGCCAATTCTTGCGGCCGATGGCAATGTGGCGAAGCGTCAATTCCGCGGCGTTGTTGTCGATGTCGAGAAAGCCATCGTCCAGGTAACGCACCAGCGCTTGCCAATGCCGCAGAGCATAGGCGATCGCCAGCCCCATCGGACTCTTGGGCAGCACCTTGGCTTCTTCGTCCAGCAGCCATTGACGTAGGGCGGTCACAACAGGAAGGGAGTGTTCCTGACGCTGCTGTCGCCGGAGCTCGTCGGCCTCGACAAACGACAGCTTGCGCTCGGCACTGAGCTTCTTGGCCTTGCTTTCCACCTCATAGAGCTGGCGAATGCGTGCCAGCACCAAGTGGGCGCGCGGCACGTCGCTGTCCTTGGCTTCATAGAACTTCCGCCGGCAATGCGCCCAGCAACCCAGCTCGATCATGGTCCCCGAAAGAAACAGGTGATCGTAAACGTTCTGGGCATCGGCGTTGAGATAACCGCGATAATCATGGCTCTTGAGAAAAGCGTCGATGCCTGTGGCGCTGTGGTCGCGGCAAAAGTCGAAGACGTTGAAGGCATGATCGCGGTCGCCGAAGTAGACCCACATCTGTCCGGACAGTGTCTTGCCGGGCACGTCGGGATCGAGGAACGGCATCTTGGTGGCGTCGGTGTGCACGGCCTTGGATTGACGCACCAGCACGGCCATCAGATCGACGACAGGGCGAAACAGCTTGGCGACCTGGGCCATCCAGTTGCACATGGTCGAGCGCGCGATGTTCACACCGTGGCGTGCGAGGATGCGTTCCAGGCGATGCAGCGGCAGATGGTCGGCGTATTTGCAGGCAGTGAGCTGCGCTAACAGCCCCGGTCCGGGTAAGCCCTTGGCGATGACCGCGACCGGCGCGGGCGCCACCTTGACATAGTCATGACACTTGCGGCAAGCATACTTGAAGCGGACATGCTGCCAGACGAACAAACTGGCCGGTTTATAATCAAGCTGTTCGCTGACATCTTCGCCGAACTTCTGGCAGACTTCGCCGCAGCACGGGCACAGACGCTCGGCTTCGGTCAGCTGGTGTTCCAGGCGTTGGCGGGGCAATTCGTTGGGCGGCCGCTTGCGGCCGTGCCCTTTGCGCTTGGGGCTGGAGGACGAGGCGTCCTGGTCCGCAGCGGCTGAGGCAGATGTATCGGCCTGATTGTCGTCGCCGCTGGGCGCCATGTCGGCGATGAGCCAGGGCTGGTTGGGATTGAAGCGTTCGCTCTTGGTGCCGTAGAGCCGGCGGATCAGTTGGCTCAGATCATGCCGCAAGCCGGCGCATTCGTGGCGCGATCGCCGGAGTGCTTCGAGCAGTTCGGCAATCATGGCCTGCAGCGCCGGCACATCGTGCGGCAAGGGCGGCGGCAAGGGCGGCGGCAACGGCGGCGGCAACGGCGGCGGCAACGGCGGCGGCAACGGCGGCGGCAACGGCGGGGTGGCCTGATCTGAGGCAAGATCCGAAGTGATAACCGAGGGGGGAACCGAGCTGGCAACAGAAACGTCCGTGTTCGTCATGCTCTTATAGACGAACGCGGACGTTATTTCGTTCAGCAAAAAAGCGACAAAAGGCAAACTTATTGGCAGACTGACATGCCTATGTCACTGTGTCGCCGCGTCAGCGCTGAGCCGCGGCCGTTGGTAGCGTTTCTGCCGCTTGACGCTGCTGAGATCAACGCCGTCCAGCAGCATGGCCAGTTCGGCGGGCCGCAGCACCAAGCCATGTTCACCAGCCAGAGCATGCTTCCCGTCCGCTGCAGGTAGCACGAACGTTCCCTCTTCCAGACGCTTGTACCAGATAGCCAGGCCGTCCTGATCCCAGTAGAGCAGCTTGACGCGATCGCCACGACGGCTGCGAAAGACAAACAGGTCGCCCGACAGCGGGTCCCGGTCCAAATGTTGCTGGACCAGGCCCGCCAGCGAATCGAAGCTCTTGCGCATGTCGGTCGGCAAGGTGCACAGGAAGACCCGGCCGGGCAAGGACAGACTCAGCACGACGGCTCCTCCAAGACACGCAGCAGTTGACGGAGCAGATCCGTATCAAAGCCGGGGCGAATGCGCAACAGTCGGCCCGCGCCCAAAACCAGCTCGATGCCGGACGGAACAAAGCTACCGGCCTCCGCGACCTGCACAAAGGCGGGAGCGGCGGCAGCAGCCACCGCGGTTGACGCGTCCTCGTTGATTAGCCCACGCTCACGCAGTATACGTCGCCAGACGTAGAACCTGGGCTCGCTGACCCCGCGCCATTGACAGAATTCGCGGACGCCGAGTCGCGATTTTCGCCAGCGCTGCACGATCTGAAGCCAACGACGTTCTTTGCCGGAATCCGAATGTCGGGCCATGGCAGGCACCTCCTTTCAATGCCTGCCATGCTACCAGGGGACGCAAGGTGCGGTGGCCGAACGGATACGCAT